>JANXZT010000119.1 GCA_025355395.1 Betaproteobacteria bacterium | reverse complement strand
GCCTCCGGCTGGACGCCGTTCCGTATCTCTACGAGGAGGAGGGGAGCAACTGCGAGAACCTCCCGCGCACGCACGAGTTCCTGAAGAAGCTCCGCGCGCACGTGGACGCGCGCTTCAAGGACCGCCTGCTCCTCGCCGAGGCGAACCAGTGGCCGGAGGATGTGCGCGAATACTTCGGCGACGGTGATGAATGCCACATGGCCTATCACTTCCCGCTGATGCCGCGCATGTACATGGCTATCGCGCAGGAAGACCGCCATCCGATCGTCGAGATCATGGCGCAAACTCCGGATCTGCCGCCGAACTGCCAGTGGGCGATCTTCCTGCGCAATCACGATGAGCTGACGCTCGAAATGGTGACCAGCCGCGAGCGCGATTACATGTACCAGATGTACGCCGCCGATCCGCGGGCGCGCATCAACATCGGCATCCGCCGGCGCCTGGCGCCGTTGCTCGACAATGACCTTGACAAGATCCGGCTGATGAACAGCCTGCTCCTCTCCATGCCGGGAACGCCGGTGATTTATTACGGTGACGAGATCGGGATGGGCGACAACGTCTATCTCGGCGACCGCGATGGCGTGCGCACGCCCATGCAATGGCAGCCGGAGCGCAATGCCGGCTTTTCCAACGCCGATCCGCAGCAGCTCTACCTGCCGCCGATAATGGATGCGGTCTATGGCTACCAGTCGGTAAATGTGGAGGCGCAGGCGCGCGAACCCTCCTCGCTTCTGAACTGGATGCGACGGATGCTCGCGGTGCGCAAGGAAGTGAAGGCCTTCGGGCGCGGCAGTCTCACGTTCCTCAAACCCGGCAATCGCAAGGTGCTCGCCTACCTGCGCGAATTTGCGGGCGAACGCATCCTGTGCGTGGCCAATCTGGCGCGCTCGGCACAACCAGTCCAACTCGACCTGTCCGCAAGCAAGGGGCGCGTGCCGGTCGAACTGTTGGGCCGGACGGCATTTCCTCCCATCGGCGACCTCCCCTACATGCTCACACTGCCGAGCCACGGTTTCATGTGGTTTCGCCTGGCCAAGAACGAAGAGGTGCCGCCGTGGCACGACGATCGCGCGGCGCGCGAAGAGCTTCCGGTGCTGGTGCTCTTCGATGGCTGGAACAGCCTTTTTCGTGATCGGGTGGTGCCTTGGCGGATCGCCATGGCCGAAAAGGTGCGCGCACAACTCGAGCGCACGCTGTTGCCGCAATTTGTTGTGACGCAGCGGTGGTTTGGCGGCAAGGAAACAACGTTGCAGCGCCTCGCCCTGATCGACCGCGTCGACTGGCCCGACGCCGACAGGGACCCCTGGCTGGTGGCGCTGTTTCGCGCCGAGCGCGCGGGCGGGCCGCCGCAGACGTATTTCATACCGCTTGCGCTGTCGTGGGAGGAAACCGATGAGGAGCGGCATCGGAGCCTTCTCGCGGCAGGCATCGCCAAGGTGCGCCAGCAGGCGGTGATCGGCGTGCTCGCCGACGCACTGGCCGACGATCGGTTCTGCCGCGCGATCGTCGATGCCATCGGTACCGGGCGGGAGTTGCGCGGTGGCAGCGGGACCCTGCGTGGCAGTCCCACCGGCGCGTTCGCAGCGCTTGCCGGATCCGCACCGTCGAAACTGCCGGTGCGCGTGGCCAGCATGCACAGCAGCAACAGCACCCTCGCCCTGGGCGATCGACTGTTCCTCAAGGCCTACCGCCGGCTGGAGAGCGGCGTGAATCCAGAGGCTGAGATCGGACGATTCCTGACCGAAGTTGCTCACTTCCCCCATTGCGTGCCGGTGGCTGGGACGCTCGATTACATCGCGGCAGACGGCTCCCCGACCACGCTTGCGCTGTTGCAGGGATACGTGGAAAACCAGGGCGACGGTTTCGAGTTCAGCGTGAACTATCTGGCGCAGTTTCTCGAGCAGCAGTCGAGCGCTGCCGGCGTGTCGGTTGGCGCCGACGTCCATGGCGGCTATCTGGCGCTGGTGCGCACCCTGGGTCTGCGCACGGGCGAGCTACACTGCGCCCTTGCCATGCCTACTGGTGATCCGGCGTTCGAGCCCGAGCTGGCGTCGTCGGATCACGCACAGGCGTGGTGCATCCGCGCGGTCGATGACGCGGATCTCGTGCTGGACAAGATGGCACAGCAGCTCGGCGCGCTGTCGCCGGCCGCTCGCACCGATGCCGAGATGGTGCTTCGGCAGCGAGCCGATATCGGCACGCGGCTGTCCACGCATTGCGCCCAAGCGACCGGCAAAATCCGCACGCGCGTCCATGGCGACTACCATCTCGGACAGGTGCTGCTCGCGCAAAACGATTTCATCATCGCCGACTTCGAGGGGGAGCCGGCGCGTCCATTGTGGGAGCGCCGGCAAAAGCTCTCGCCGTTGAAGGATGTGGCCGGCATGCTGCGATCTTTCGACTACGCCATGCACACGGCGCTGCACCGTGCCATCGCAGGGCGGCCCGATCTCGTTCCGGTGCTCGGGCCGCTGGCGCAGCAGTGGCAATCGACCACCGCGGCAGCGTTTCTCGATGCCTACCGGGTGGCGGTTGCGCCCGCCCGCATTTTCGACAATTGGAAGGATGCGACGAAGCTGCTGCCGTTCTTCGTCCTGGAAAAGGCGATGTACGAACTCAATTACGAGCTCGACAACCGGCCCGACTGGGTCGCGATCCCGTTACGGGGCATCGCGGCGGCGCTTACCGCGTCGTCACCCGTCGCCGGCGACTCTTTGCGTTAACCGAGGAGTGATGAATGGAACCGATCAGCACATTGTGGGAACCGGCGCGCGCCTTCCTGTTGCAGGTCGGCGAATTTCTCCCTCGCGCACTGTTCGCAGTATCCATTGTCATCATCGGCTGGCTGGTGGCCAAGGCCGTGCGCTTTGCCGTCGTCAAGGCGTTGCGCGCGATCAACTTTCATGTGCTGTCCCAGCGATCGGGACTCGATGGCTTTCTGCGGCAAGGCGGAGGCGAAACCGACACCACCGATGTGCTTGGCCTCCTCGTCTACTGGCTTGTCATCCTGACCGCACTCACGATTGCGTTCAACAGCGTCGGGCTCGCTTACGTCACCGATCTGGTGGGACGCGTGGTGCTGTTCGTTCCCCGCGTGATGCTGGCAGTGGTGATCCTTGCGTTCGGTGCCTACTTCGGGCGATTCGTGGGCCGCTCGGTGACTGTGTATTGCCGCAACGTGGGCGTTGCCGACAGCGAAGTGCTGGGGCGCATCGCGATGTACGCGGTGATCGTGTTCGTGCTGCTGATCGCGCTCGATCAGATGGGCGTTGGTGACCTTATTCGACAGAGTTTCCTCATCCTGCTCGGCGCCGTGGCATTGGCCCTCGCCCTCGCCTTCGGCCTGGGGGGCCAGAAGCGCGCGGCGCAATTTCTGGAGCGCTGGGGCCGGCAGGAGCCAGGAATCAGGAATCGGGAGTCAGAGGCCAAGACTCAGAGGACGGAGGCCAAGACTCAGGGCACGGAGGCCAAGACTCAGGGCACGGAGGCCAAGACTCAGAGGACGGAGGACGAATGACCACGCGGCAATTCCGTCATTCCCGCGAACGCGGGAATCCATTTTTCGCAGCTTCAAAATGGGCTCACTTCCAAGATCAAAATGGATCCCCGCGTTCGCGGGGATGACGATTCCTGACTCCTGACTCCTGACTCCTGACTCCTGACTCCTGACTCCCGACTCTTGACTCCCGACTCTTGACTCCAATGCCCCCGATCACCGCCGTCTGGCCCGGCACACCCGAACCCCACGGCGCGATCTGGGATGGCGAGGGGGTGAATTTCGCGCTTTTTTCCGAGCACGCGGAAGGCGTCGAGCTTTGCATTTTCGATCGCACCGGTCGCCGCGAGCTGCAACGCATCCAGGTATCCGAACGCACCGACCAGGTGTGGCACTGCTACCTGCCCGAAGCCAGGCCGGGGCTCCTCTATGGCTACCGGGTGCATGGGCGTTACGCCCCGCAGCAAGGACATCGCTTCAATCCGCACAAGCTTCTTCTCGACCCGTACGCACGCAACATCGTGGGCCAGGTGAAATGGAGCGATGCGATGTTCGGCTACACGCTGGGGCATCGTCGCGAAGATCTCGCGATGGACCGCCGGGACAATGCCCGCGGCATGCCGAAATGCAAGGTGATCGACCCGGCGTTCACGTGGGGGGACGATCGCCCGCCGCGCGTGCCGTGGCATGACATGGTGATCTACGAGGTCCATGTTCGTGGCTTCACGATGCAACACGCTGCCGTTCCGCCGGGATTGCGCGGGACCTACGCAGGGTTTGCCACGGCCCCTGTCATCGACTACCTGAAGCGCCTTGGCGTAACCACGGTGGAATTCCTGCCGGTGCATGCCTTTATCGATGACCGGCGGCTGATCGAGCAGGGTCTGCGCAACTACTGGGGCTACGACACCATCGGATTCTTTGCACCGGAGCCGCGCTACTCGGCTTCGGGCAAGGTGAACGAGTTCAAGATGATGGTCAAGACGCTTCACTCGGCCGGACTCGAAGTCATCATCGACGTCGTCTACAATCACACCGCCGAAGGCAATCACCTCGGCCCGACGCTGTGCTTTCGCGGCATCGACAATGCTGCGTACTACCGGCTGCAGGGCGACAACCCGCGCCACTACGTCGACTACACCGGATGCGGCAACACGCTCAACATGCAGCATCCGCGCGTCCTGCAGATGCTGATGGATTCCCTGCGCTACTGGGTGAGCGAAATGCACGTCGACGGATTCCGGTTCGATCTTGCCTCGTCGCTCGCGCGCGAGTTGCACGAGGTGAATCGGCTCAGCTCCTTTTTCGATATTCTCCGCCAGGACCCGGTGCTGAACCGGGTCAAGCTCATCGCCGAGCCATGGGACATCGGCGAAGGCGGCTACCAGGTCGGCAATTTTCCGCCCGGCTGGGCGGAATGGAACGACAAGTATCGCGACACGATGCGCGCGTACTGGAAAGGTGATGGCGGCCTGATCGGCGAGTTCGCGCAGCGTCTGACCGGCTCCTCCGACCTCTACGGCCACAATGGCCGGCTGCCCCATGCGAGCATCAACTTCGTCACCGCGCACGACGGCTTTACGCTGCACGATCTCGTCTCCTACAACGACAAGCACAACGAGGCGAACGGCGAAAGCAACCGCGACGGCAGCGACAACAATCTCTCCTGGAATAGTGACGTGGAAGGGCCGACCGAAGACCCCGCCATAAAGGCCTTGCGCGGACAGCGCAAGCGCAACCTTCTCGCCACGTTGTTGCTGTCGCAGGGCGTCCCGATGCTCGTCGCGGGCGACGAGATGGGGCGCTCGCAGGGCGGCAACAACAACGCCTATTGCCAGGACAACGCGTTGAGCTGGGTCGACTGGAACGTGAGCGAGGACGACCGGACGCTACTTGCCTTCGTGCAGCAAATGATCGCGTTGCGCGCGGCCCATCCAGTCTTCCATCGGCGGCGCTTTTTCGAGGGGCGCCCGCTGCATGGCAGCGGCGTCAAGGACATCGTGTGGCTCAAGCCCGACGGCGCGGAAATGACCGATCAGGAATGGGCACAGGATTTCGCGCGGTGTCTTGGCGTCTATCTCGAAGGCCAAGCGCTGGATGAGATGGATGCCCGCGGCCGCCCGGTGACCGATGACGGCTTCCTGTTGCTGTTCAACGCACACCACGAGCCGGTGCCGTTCGTGCTGCCTGCTTTTGGCACGGGCCGCTGGCGACCCCTCGTCGATACCGTGGAGCGAACCGGGATCGCGGCGGCCGCAGCGTTCCAGCCGGGCGGTATGTATCCATTGCAGGGCCGCGCGCTGGCGCTCTTGCTTCACCTCAAGGGCTAATTCCGGGTACAGCATGAAACGCCACCATCGGATGCCGTTCGGAGCGCAGGTCGCCGATGACGGCGTGACGCGCTTCCGGCTGTGGGCGCCCGGGGCAAGAGACGTTGGGCTCGAGCTCGGCGGATCATTCGCAACGCGTAGCATGCCCATGGCGGCCGGCGGTGATGGTTGGTTCGAAGCCTCCACGGCCGTCGCGCCCGCGGGAACGCGCTACGCCTTTCGGATCGACGGCAAGGTGGTGGTGCCCGACCCCGCATCGCGGGCCAATCCGGACGACGTACATGGGCCGAGCATGGTGATCGATCCACACGCGTACGAATGGCAGGACGGCGACTGGCGCGGGCGTCCCTGGGCACACGCCGTGATTTATGAGCTTCACGTCGGATCATTCACACGCGAAGGCACCTTCGCGGGCGTCATTGCGCATCTCGATTACCTGGTGGATCTGGGAATCACCGCCATGGAGCTCATGCCCGTCGCCGCTTTCCCGGGAATGCGCAACTGGGGCTACGACGGCGTGCTGCCCTTCGCCCCGGACGCAACCTACGGCACGCCGGACGATCTCAAGCGTCTTGTTGATGGCGCGCATGCGCGCGGGCTCATGGTGTTGTTGGATGTGGTCTATAACCACTTCGGACCGGACGGGAATTACCTTCATGCCTACGCACCAGCCTTCTTCAATGCGGCGCACGACACGCCATGGGGCGCCGCGATCAATTTCGACGGTCCGCACAGCCGCACGGTGCGCGATTTTTTCATTCACAACGCCCTTTACTGGCTGGTGGAGTTTCACGCTGACGGGCTGCGGCTCGATGCCGTGGACGCCATCGCGGATGATTCGAGGCCGAACATCCTCACCGAGCTGACCGAGACCGTTCGCCGGCAAATGCCTCCCGAACGGAACGTGCATCTCGTCGTCGAGAACGACCGCAACGATACGCGGCACCTCGAGCGCGATGCCGCGTTGCGACCGCAAGCTGCGAGCGCTCAATGGAACGACGATGTTCACCACGCCTTGCATGCGCTCATCACGGGCGAAGCCGATGGTTACTACGCCGACTACGCCGATCAGCCGTTGGCGCACCTGGGTCGCGGGCTCGCCGAAGGGTTTATCCAGCAGCGTGACTGGTCGGGCTTCCGGAACCATTACCGGGGAGCGCCGAGCGCGCACCTGACGCCACTCGCCTTTATCAATTTTTTGCAGAACCACGATCAGGTCGGCAACCGCGCCTTTGGCGAGCGGATCACCGCCATCGCGCCAGCGGATGCCGTGCGCGCGGCGGTCGCCTGCGTGCTCCTGGCCCCTTCACCGCCGCTCTTGTTCATGGGGGAGGAGTTCGCTGCCTCGACGCCATTCCTTTTCTTCTGTAACTTCGGACCCGAGCTTGCGGCGGCAGTGACGCACGGGCGGCGCGAGGCCTTCGCCCGCTTCGCTCGATTCGCCGATCCCGCGCTGCGGGAGCGCATTCCTGATCCCAATGCTGCCAGCACGTTCGCGGCAAGCCACCTCAACTGGGACGAGATCGGGCAAGCGGACCATCGCGCATGGCTTGATTTCTACCGCCGCTGCCTCGATGTCAGGCGCGAGCACCTGATGCCGCGGCTTGCCGCGATGCAGGGCGGCACCGGACGGCACCGGGTTATCGGCAAGGCGGTTCTGGCGGTGGATTGGACGCTCGGCGACAGCGCGCAATGGACCCTGCGGGCCAATTTCTCAGCCGATGCCGCCGACGTGGATGACGCACCGCCGGATCAGATCGTGTTTGCCTGCATCGATTGCGAACCCGTGAGCGAGCGGCTGCCGCCCTGGGGTGTGCGCGTGACACTGGCACCGGCTGGCATACGATTGGCGTCGGCTTAAAGCATGATTGTGAGCAGCACCTTAGCCCGCCTTGCCGAGGAGGTCGGCATCGCCCCCGAGTTCGTCGACATCTGGGGGCACACCCAACGCGCATCGGCGCCGACGTTGCGGGCATTGTTGCGCGCAATGGGGGTTGCCGCCGACGACACTGCGGCCCAGCAAACAGCGCACGCGAAGGTCCAGTCGCAACGCCAGGCCGAGATTCTGCCGCCGGTTGCGATTTGGCGACCCGGTGTGCCACGCGAAGTGCGCCTGCAGTGGTCCGGCCACCACCGCAATCCCGAGCTGCGCTTTCACATCCAGGAAGAAACCGGCGCGCAGCACGAGGGCGCGATCGATCTCGATTCCCTCGATGTGTCCGAGCACGCTTCGAACGGTGACAGGCATTACGTTGCGTATCGTCTGGCGTTCGACCATGCGCTGCCCGACGGATATCACCGTTTGGCGTTGCTCGATGGCGAGGTGCCGCTCGCGGATTGCCTCCTCATCGTCGCACCCGCCGCGTGCTACCAGCCATCTTCGCTCGCTGCCGGTGGCCGCATTTTTGGTCCCGCGGTGCAGCTCTACGGCGTGTGCTCGATGCGCAACTGGGGCATCGGCGACTTCCTCGATCTCGCCGCGATCGTCGAGCAATGGGGGGCGCAGGGCGCCGGCGTGGTGGGTGTCAATCCGCTGCATGCACTTTTCAGCCACGATCCCGCACGCGCGAGCCCCTACAGCCCGTCGAGCCGGCTCCATCTCAATCCGATCTATCTGAACATCGAGGCCATTGCCGATTTTGCCGATTGCGAAGGGGCACGCCATCGGGTCGCGACCGATGCATTCCAGGCGCGGCTCGAACGGTTGCGGGCGAGGGAAGAGGTCGATTACGCGGGCGTAGCCTCGGCCAAAACCGAAGCGTTGCGACTCCTGTGCGCACACTTCCGAGCACACCATTTGCGCCGCGGCACGCCGCGCGCCGACGCCTTTCGCGCATTCGTGCTCCAGGGGGGCCAGGCATTGGAGCAGCTCGCCACCTTCGAGGTCCTGCAGGCAAATCTTCACGCCGTCGATGCCGGTGTATGGGGGTGGCCGGCGTGGCCCGACGAGTACCGGGATGTGAACGGCCCCGCGGTACAGGATTTCATCGCCAGGCATCGCGACGCGCTCGACGATGCGCTCTATCTGCAATGGCAAGCCGACCTGCAACTGCATGACGTGGCCGAGCGCGCGCGCGAGTTGGGGATGGAGGTCGGGCTTTATCGCGACCTCGCCGTTTCGGTCGATCGCGGTGGCGCCGAAGCGTGGTCGAACCAGACACTTTACGCATCTTCGGCAAGCGTGGGCGCGCCGCCGGATGCCTTTAGTCCGAAGGGACAGAACTGGGGATTGCCGCCACCTATTCCGCACGCATTGCGAAGCGCTGCGTATGCACCCTTCATCGCCATGCTGCGGGCCAACATGCGCCACGCCGGCGCGATCCGCATCGATCATGCGATGGGGCTCGCGCGGCTGTACTGGATACCCGAAGGTGCCAGCGCTGCAGAGGGCGCGTACGTGCGCTACCCGCTTGCGGATCTGATGGCCATACTCGCCCTCGAAAGCCAGCGACAGCGCTGCCTCGTGATCGGCGAGGATCTCGGCACGGTGCCCGATGAGGTGCGCAGCGCGCTACGCAATGGCAATGTGCTGTCGTATCGCCTGCTATGGTTCGAGCGTGACGCGCACGGTGATTTTTTGGCGCCGGACCGGTATCCGGCGCAGGCCCTCGTCGCTGCGAGCACCCACGATCTGCCGACGATCGCAGGATGGTGGCAAGGCCGCGACATCGAAGCGCGCGAGGCACGTGGACTCTTTGCCGACCCCGCTGCCGCGTCGCGAGAATACGCCGATCGGGCGCATGATCGCGAGCGACTGCTGCGCGCATTGAAGGAGGCCGGCGTTGGCGCGCCGGACTGGCATCCCGGCGCGCCGGTGCCCGACGCATCGAGCATTGATCTCGCGCGTCGCCTGCAGCAGTTTCTGGCGATGACTCCCGCCCAGGTCATGGTCGTGCAACTCGAAGACGTCGTCGGCGTCCGCGATCAGCTCAATCTGCCCGGCACCACCGACAGCTATCCCAACTGGCGCGGCAAGCTGCCCTTACCACTCGAGCGGTGGACGGACGATGCCCACTTCGAAGGGTTGACGCGCAGCTTGCGCCGGATCCGGAGGCTGCCCTTAGCCGGTGCCGCAGCCCGCAGTCATGCCGCAGCCCGCGTGCCGCGCGCCACCTACCGGCTGCAACTGCATCGCGAGTTCACGCTGCGCGATGCGACGGCGTTGGTGCCGTATCTGGCGGCGCTGGGAATCAGCCATGTCTATTGCTCGCCCTATTTGCGAGCTCGGCCGGGCAGCCGCCACGGCTACGACATCGTCGATCACGCGGCGCTCAATCCGGAAATCGGGGACACGACGGATCTCGACGCCTTTGTGGCGACACTCGAAAAGCACGGCATGGCCCATCTCCTCGATTTGGTCCCCAACCACATGGGGGTCATGGGCAGCGACAACGCGTGGTGGATGGATGTGCTCGAGAATGGTCCGGCCTCGATCTACGCCGATTATTTCGACATTGACTGGACACCGCGCGACCCCGATGCCGGAGCCCGGCTCTTGATTCCCATTTTGGGCGACCACTACGGAAATGTGCTGGAGCGTGGTGAGTTGCGACTCGGATTCGAGCCCGCCAATGGCGCGTTCTCGGTGCGCTACCACGCCCATCGCCTGCCGCTCGACCCGCGCAGCTACCGGCCGTTGCTCGAGCGCGCCCGGCGGGTGGCGGGTGCGATGGCGCCCTCTGCAGCGAGACAGTTTACGGCGCTCATTAACGGCCTCGGGAGCCTCCCGCCGCGCCACGCGACTGCAGCCCAACGAATGCAGGCACGCCATGAAGCCAAGGAAGCGCTCAAGGCGCAACTGGCACGGCTTTGCGCTGAAAACGACGGCCTGCGCGCCGGTATCGACGTGGCGATCGGCGAATGGAACGGCACTCCTGGGGAAGGCGCCACCCTCGGTGCACTTCACGAATTGCTCGAGGCCCAGGCATTCCGCGTGTCGTTCTGGCGGGTGGCCTCCGACGAGATCAACTATCGCCGCTTTTTTGACATCAACGACCTCGCGGCATTGCGCATCGAAAACGATGCTGTCTTCGAGGCCACGCATCAGTTCGTGCTCGGGCTCGCAATTTCCGGAAAGGTCGCGGGCCTGCGTATCGATCATCCGGACGGTCTTTACGATCCCGCGCACTACTTCGAGCGCCTGCAACAGCATTACGCGCAGGCAACGGGGCGCTCGCCTGCCGACGCCGCACGCGACAAGCCGCTTTATGTGGTGGTGGAAAAGATCCTCGCCTCCCACGAAGAGCTGCCTTCGCGCTGGGCGATTCATGGCACCACTGGCTATCGTTTCGCCAATATCGTGAACGGCCTGTTCGTGGACACCCATGCGAAAACCCGGGTCGACCGCGCCTGGCGCGCGTTCGTCCGCGAAGAAGCGGTCGACTTCGACACCGCCGTCATCGCCGGCAAGCGGGCAGTGATGCAAGGCACGCTCGCCGCGGAGTTGACCGTGCTGACACAACGGTTGCGGCAGATTGCGAGAGCGCAGCGGCACACGCGGGATTTCACGTTTAACGTGCTGCGCCAGGCATTGATCGAGGTAACGGCCGCGTTTCCGGTATACCGCACTTATGTGAGCGAGCGCGTGGCCCCCCATGACCGCCGGCACATCGAATGGGCGGTCGCGCGGGCAAAAAAACACAGCCGCGCCGCCGATGTCAGCGTGTTCGAGTTCGTTCGGGGCGTCTTGCTGATGCGTGCGCCGGAGCATGCGGGCGATGCCCTGCGCGGCGCCTATCGCGCCTTTGCCATGCGCTTCCAGCAGTTCACGGCGCCGGTGACCGCAAAGGGCGTCGAGGACACCGCGCTCTACCGCTTCAACCGGCTCGTCTCACTGAACGAAGTCGGCGGCGACCCCGACCACTTCGGCACCACCCTTAGTGCGTTCCATACGTCCAACAGCGAGCGCGCCGCGCACTGGCCGCACACCCTCATCGCCAGCTCGACCCACGACAACAAACGCTCGGAAGACGTGCGGGCACGGATCGATCTCATCTCGGAAATGCCCGGTGCCTGGCGCCTCCTCGTGCGACGGTGGAGCCGCCTTAACCGGAGCAAGAAGCGCACCCAGGAGAGCCGGCCAGCGCCTAGCCGCAACGACGAGTACCTCCTCTATCAAACATTACTCGGCACTCTGCCGGCAGGCGAGTTCGACGCCGGCGCGCTGGCCATCTATCGCCAGCGCATCAAGACTTATGCCATCAAGGCCGCCCGTGAAGCGAAGGTCAGCACGAGCTGGATCAACGTGAACAACGACTACGAGTCGGCGCTCGGGGCGTTTGTCGATGGGCTGCTTTCGCCCGCCGAGGGCAACCTGTTCCTGGAAGGTCTGCGCGCCCAAGGCGTGTTCTTCTCCTGGTTCGGCGCACTCAATAGCATTGCAATCGCCGCGCTCAAGCTGACCTCACCCGGCGTGCCCGACATCTATCAGGGCAACGAAATGCTCGATTTCAGCCTTGTCGATCCGGACAACCGGCGTCCCGTGGATTACCCGCTGCGGCGCGAGCGGCTGTCGTTGCTGCAGGCGATGAGCCACGAATCCGCCGCAGTGCTGCCCGATCGCGTTCGTGCGCTGCTCGACCATCACGAGAATGGCGAGGCCAAGCTATGGATGGTGTGGCGCTCCCTCATGCTGCGCGCAAACTACCCGGCCCTCTTCCGCGATGGCGGCTATGCGGCGTTGCCGGTGCAAGGATCGCGCGCCAAACATGTGGTGGCCTTCTCGCGCAAGCTGGAAGACGCGTGCTGTATCGTCATTTGCGGCCGGCTTTTCGCTTCCCTCGGCCAAGCCGCGGGCGCGCTGCCGGTCGGCCACGCGGTTTGGGAGGACACCGCGCTCGATACGCGCAACATCGTGGCCGATGGCGCCTATCGGGATGAACTCACCGGC
Organism: Betaproteobacteria bacterium; assembly: GCA_025355395.1. Taxonomy (GTDB): domain Bacteria; phylum Pseudomonadota; class Gammaproteobacteria; order Burkholderiales; family Casimicrobiaceae; genus CAIWHR01. The sequence continues at coordinate 5,957 of JANXZT010000119.1, read as the reverse complement.
CGAACCATCGATATCACCGATGGACGGCTCGCGGTCGCGACCGCGCTCACCCACTTTCCAGTGGCCCTGCTGGTGCCGGCGTCGCTGTACTGCGGCAATGCCGGCCGCGAACCCATCGTTCCCGCCGACGCATGAGCAATACTTGGTCATTCCCACGCCTGCGCCGCGCTTGCGGGAATCCGGACACCTCACGCCACCGCTACGTCATTCCCGCGCACGTGGGAATCCCGACACCTCACGCCACCGCTACGTCATTCCCGCGCACGCGGGAATCCATTTTCTTGCGTGTCGGAGAGGCCAATTCAAGGTCAACATGGGTCCGATTCTAAAAAATGGGCCCCCGCGTTCGCGGGGGTGACGGTACCTGCCGCCACGTTCGCAGGGATGACAGTCAAATTTCCGTCACTTTCGCAAGGATGACGATCAGGTACCGTCAGGTTCGAAGGAATCACGGTACGACTCCGTCACGTTCGCAGGAAATGACGATCCAGAGTCACCAGCCAGCGGCAGGGGTGCCCGTTTTGCTATATTGATGGTCATCCACTCGCGATTCCCATGAAAGGTTGGCGATGACCGGAAGGCTTGCAGGCAAGACGGCGCTCATCACGGCCGCCGGGCAAGGCATCGGTGAAGCAACGGTGCGGGCGATGGCGCACGAAGGCGCAACCGTATACGCCACCGATGTGAATCCAAAATTGCTCGAGCGGTTTTCCGGTGCGCCGAATATCCATGCTCGAGCCCTCGACGTGCTGGACGATGCGGCGATCGCGCGGGTGTTCGACGAGCTTCCGCCGCTGCAGATTCTTTTCAACTGCGCCGGCTATGTGCATCACGGGACGGTGCTCGAGTGCGCGCCGAAGGATTGGGACTTCTCGTTCAATCTCAACGTGCGCGCGATGTACATGACGATCAAGTGCGCGCTACCGAAGATGCTGGACCATTACGAGAGCAAGGGCGTCGGCGCCAGCATCATCAACATGAGCTCCATTGCGTCCTCCATCAGGGGGTTGCCCAACCGCTTCGTGTACGGAGCATCGAAGGCAGCGGTCGTGGGATTGACCAAGGCCGTTGCCGCCGACTTCGTCACCAAAGGGATTCGCTGCAACGCCATCGCGCCCGGCACCGTCGATACACCTTCACTGCACGATCGAATCAATGCATTCGCGGATCCGGAGGAAGCACGCAGGAAATTCATCGCCCGGCAGCCGATGGGACGACTGGCCAAGGCGGAGGAGATCGCGCCGGTGGTCGTGTTCCTTGCCTCCGATGAGGCCGCTTTCGCAACCGGCAATGTGTATTCCGTCGACGGCGGCATGACGATATGAGCCCGACGCGCTTCGATACGCCCATCGTCGTCCCCGCGGAGGCTAAGGACGTGGTGGCGTCCGTCGAAAGACGCTGGGGTTGCCGCATTGCGCGACGCCTGCGCGGGAACGACGGGATTCTTGCAGCGGCGGTCACTCATTTCGGTAATCATCAATAATTCATTCACCAAGAGAGCAATCCATGAAACTTGTGCGTTTTGGCCCCCCTGGCCAGGAAAAGCCCGGCCTCATCGATGACGACGGCAATCTGCGCGACCTTTCGCGGAAGGTGGCCGACATCAACGGCTCGACGCTCGCACCGGCGGCCCTGAAGGAGCTTCGCCAACTGGATGTGCGCCGTCTGCCGCTGGTGAAGGGCCGGCCGCGGTTGGGCCCGTGCGTGGCGCAGCCGTCCAAGTTCCTGGCGATCGGGCTCAACTTTGTCGATCACGCCAAGGAAACGGGGTCGCCCATCCCGGAGCATCCGATCCTGTTCTACAAGGCACCCTCGTCGATCATCGGCGCCAACGATACGGTGATGCTGCCGCAGGATTCCACGCACGGCGACTGGGAAGTCGAGCTGGGTGTTGTCATCGGCCGCACGGCGCGCTACGTCGATGTCAAGGATGCGCTCAAATACGTCGCGGGCTACTGCGTAATCAATGACGTTTCCGAGCGCGAATACCAGATGAAGAAAAGCGCAACCCAATGGAGCAAAGGCAAGGGCTGCGACACGTTCGGTCCCATAGGGCCCTGGCTGGTCACGACCGACGAGATCAGGGACCCGCAGAATCTCGACATGTGGCTCGATGTGAACGGCGAGCGCAAGCAGACCGGCAACACGCGCACCATGATCTTCAGCGTGGCGGAAGTGGTCGCCGACACCTCGCGCTACATGACCTTGCTTCCGGGAGACGTCATCACCACCGGAACGCCTCCCGGTGTCGGGATGGGCATGAAGCCCGATCCGCAGTTCCTCGAGGCCGGTGATGTCATGACCCTCGGGATCGAGGGACTGGGCGAGCAAAAGCAGAAGGTGATCGGCTGGAAGAAGACGCGATAGCGGGCTCGCGTTTTTCCTGATTCGCAACGCAGCAAATTCTGATTGCGTCATTCCCGCGCGGGCGGGAATCGAGTGACTTTTGTCTGAGCCCCGCCGGTAACGGCACTCTTTTTCGCTCGATGTGGTCCGCTGCCGTGCTGCCCTACAATGGGAATTGCCACCCCCAGCGGTGACGCCGCGCATGCAATGCCGTCCATGTCCTCTTCCCGTCCCGACCCGCTCTATCCGCCGCTCGAGCCTTATATCAGCGGACGGCTCCGGGTCGATGCGGTGCACACGCTGCATTGGGAAGCATGCGGCAATCCTGGCGGAGTGCCCGTGGTGTTCCTGCACGGCGGACCGGGTGGGGGTTGCCTCCCCCATCACCGGCGTTTTTTCGATCCCTCCTTCTGGCGGATCATCCTGTTCGATCAGCGCGGCGCAGGCCGGTCGACGCCGGTTGCCGAGTTGACCGACAACACGACGACCCATCTCGTTTCGGACCTGGAACAGCTCCGGGTGGCGTTGGGCGTCGAGGCGTGGCTGCTTTTCGGCGGATCTTGGGGATCCACCCTCGCCCTGGCGTACGCGGAGGCGCACCCGGAGCGTTGTACCGGGCTGGTGGTGCGGGGCATCTTCCTGGCGCGGCCAAGCGAGCTCGATTGGTTCATGCACGGCATGGGCACCGTATTTCCGGAAGCTGCGCGCGCCTTCGCCGAACATCTGCCGGCGCATGAGCGAAACACGCTGCTCGAAAGCTATTATCGGCGCCTTACCGACCCCGACCCCGCGATCCATCTGCCCGCAGCGCGCGCCTGGGATCGCTACGAATCGGCGTGCTCGACGCTGCTGCCCATGAACGAAGCGACCTCACGCCTCGAGCACGACGCTAACACGCTCGCCATCGCACGCATCGAGGCGCACTACTTCATCCACCGGGCATTCCTGCCTGACGACGCGCTGCTGGCGGGCCTGCACCGCATCCGCCATCTGCCCTGTTCGATCGTGCAAGGCCGTTACGACATCGTTTGCCCCATGGTCACCGCCGATGCCCTGGCGCTCGCATGGCCGGAGGCCGAATACATCGTGGTTCCGGATGCCGGGCACTCGGTGCGCGAGCCCGGGATCGCACGCGAGCTGGTCGCGGCCGTGGCACGCATGCAGTCGCGAACCCCGAGAGCGAGCGTGACCATGGCAAGTGCGACCATGTCGGCGCTTAAATGACCGTGGCCAACGGCAACGGCTCCTGGCTCGAGCGCAGCCGGAAGGCGGTGTGGCACCCATGCACGCAGATGAAGCTCCACGAGACGCTGCCCCTCGTGCCGATTGCGCGTGGCGAAGGCGCCTGGCTCACCGACTTTGCGGGCAACCGCTACTTCGATGCCGTCAGCTCCTGGTGGGTGAACCTCTTCGGCCATTGCAACCCCCGCATCAACGCGGCAATCATTGCGCAACTGGGTGAGCTCGAGCATGTGATGCTCGCGGGGTTTACCCACGCTCCGGTCATCGCGCTTTCGGAGCGGCTCGGCGCCCTCGCGCCCGCGGGGCTGGGCCATGCGTTCTACGGCTCGGATGGCGCCTCCGCCGTGGAAATCGCGCTCAAGATGGCATTCCACTACTGGCACAACCAGGGCCAGCCGCAAAAGACCGGCTTTGTGAGCCTCGCCGGCAGCTATCATGGCGAGACGCTGGGCGCGCTCGGTGTGACCGACGTGGCCCTTTTTCGGGACACCTACGCACCGCTGCTCACTCGCCATGCGACGGTGCCCTCGCCCGATGCGCGCAATGCGCGTGGCACCGAAGACGCGCGTGCGGTCGCCGGGCGCGCCGCCGACGCGCTGGAGCGCCACCTGCAGCGGCATCACACGACGACCGCCGCGGTGATCGTCGAGCCGCTGGTCCAGGGCGCGATCGGAATGGCCATGCACCACCCGCACTATCTCGAGCGCGCCCGGGCCGCGTGCACGCAACACGGGGTATTGCTGATCGCCGACGAGATCATGACCGGGTTCGGCCGCACCGGCACACTGTTCGCATGGGAACAGGCGAACACCCCGGCGCCCGACTTCCTTTGTCTCTCCAAGGGCATCACCGGGGGCTATCTTCCCCTCTCGGCCGTGCTGACCACGGACGCGGTGTTCGATGCGTTCTACGCCGACGACGCGAGCCGGGGCTTCCTGCATTCGCATTCCTACACCGGCAACGCACTCGCCTGCCGCGCGGCGCTGGCGGTGCTCGACATCTTTCGCGACGATGACGTGCTTGCGCAAAATCGCGCGCGTGGCGCGCGCTGGTCGACCATGATGCAGGATTTCGCCAAACATCCGAAAGTGCATGACTTTCGGCGGCAAGGCATGATCTTTGCGTTCGAGATCGAGACGGATCGACCCGATTTCTCACGCTGGTGCTTTGCGGAAGGATTGGCGCGCGGCATGCTGCTGCGACCGTTGGGCCGAACGCTTTATTTCATGCCGCCCTACATCACGACCGACGACGAATTCGCGCAACTCGTAGAGTGTGCGCAGCAGATCGCGGACAACGCCTGATGAGCATGCACGAGCGCTGGCGATGTTTCCAAAGACTGTTGCCGCACGTCGTGGGCTTGCTGACGCTCCTTGTCGTGGCCTCGCCGCATGCGGCACTTCCGCGCGCCATCGGGCGCGCCTTTCTGGATGCCGGAGTCCCGCTCAATGCGGTCGCAGTCGTGGTGCAGGACGTAGGCAGCGTGCGTCCCCTTTTTGCGCAACAGGCCACCCGCGCGATGAACCCGGCGTCGGTGATGAAACTCGTCACCACCTTTGCTGCACTGGACACGCTTGGCGCGCAGTATCGCTGGCGAACCGAAGCCTATCTCGACGGACCGCTCGACAATGGCGTGTTGAAGGGCAATCTGGTGCTCAAGGGTTACGGCGATCCCAAGATCACGGTCGAGCAGTGGCAGGCACTAATCGCAACGCTGCGCTCACGCGGGCTGCAGCGAATAGACGGCGACCTTCTGCTCGATCGCACTTACTTCGCCGTGCCCGCGCACGACCCGGCCGCGTTCGACGGCGCGCCCTTGAAGCCGTACAACGTGGGGGCCGACGCATTGCTGGTCAACTTCAAGAGCGTGCATTTTATTTTTGCGCCCGACACGACCGGCACGGCGGTGCTGGTCGGCGTGGACCCGCCGCTGCCGAGTGTGCATATCGCCAGCATGCCGACCCTTGGCACCGGCCGTTGCGACGATTGGCGCAGCAGTGTCACGGCAACGTTCGACGATCGCCACAGCGACGCGGACGTCGCGTTTGCGGGCAGCTATCCAGCGAGTTGTGGTGAGCGCTCCTGGTGGGTGGCACTGCTGGGCGCGCCCGACTATGTCCATGCCATGTTCACCACCTACTTTCGTGCCGCCGGAGGAACCTTCGGCGGTGGATGGCGAAGCGGCGTCGCGCCCGACGGCACGCGGCCATTCGCGGTCCTGGAGTCGCCGCCGCTCTATGACATTGTGCGCGACGTGAACAAGCTTTCGAACAACGTGATGGCGCAGCAGATGTTCCTCACGCTCGCTATCACCGCGGGTCCGCCTCCCGCCACGCCTGCGGGGGCTGCTGCCGCGATCCAGCGCTGGT
>JANXZT010000481.1 GCA_025355395.1 Betaproteobacteria bacterium | reverse complement strand
CAGATCGCCTCGGATTACAAGACTGGCGTTGCGCCCGAAGCGCGCCAGGATCCGGCCTTTCCCTTTTACGGCTCCGACATCCAGAAGCAGACGCGCTACATCCTCGAGAACCTGCGCAGCGTCTTCAAGGCCGCGGGCTGCGATTTCAAAGACGTGGTGAAGTCGCAAGTGTTCCTGACCGACTTGAAAGACTTTTATTTCTTCGATCAGGTGTGGAAGGAGTTCTTTCCCTCGCCTCCGCCGCGCACCACGGTGCAGGTGAGCGGGCTGTTGGTGCCCGGATGCCGCGTGGAGATCGACCTGACGGCGGTGCAGGCCTGAAGCGGCCCCAGATCGTTAAGAAGGATAGGAAATTCAACCGCACGAACCCGAGTATTTTGCGTTGAGTGCTGTGGGTCGACCGGCGACTTTCTGGCGACGTCCTGCGGCAAACGTCTGGTTGGACCGATTGCCGTGGCCTGTTCCAGGGGATTGCGAGAGCGACTTTGCCGCAACCGGCCAGGTTTGGCGGCGGCAGGCGAAAGCCGCTCCCGCGACGAGCCGTGGCGGCTCAATCGGACGCCTGGCTACCAAGCGATGCGCTGGTCGAAGGCGTAGACCGGTTCGGGCTTTAGCCGACGCGTCCACAGGCGGGGGTCGAGTCGATCAGCGCGGGATGGGCCACTTCCCACAGCGGCGGGCCGCGGCCCGCTCGTGCAGTATCGGCCACCAACCGATCACCATTCGGCGAACTGCAGCAGAGCCTTGTTCCACTCCGGGGCCGAGCGTAGGATGTTTCGCGTGGTCGACCGACCGTGAAGCGTTTCAGGGCTCCACAACAATCCTGATGGCGCAGCTCGCAATCCGAAGACTTCCTCTTTGTTCACTAAGGGAGAAACAAATGGCCGGGCACGAGTGCAATGCGCAATGCGAGCACACCACGTCGATCGACATCCGGGAAGACGTCGACAAGGCGCGCCGAAGCTTCCTGAAGGACGCAGTCGTTGCGGGCGGAGGAGCCCTGTCGGCCGGTACGCTTGGCGTGACGCTTGTCTCGAGCGCCCTCGCGCAGGCCGGGGTCCGGGCGGCGGACAAGTCCAATCACTATCACATCGCCGCATCCGACCAGACCATCCACTGGGGCTACTTCAGCCGCTCGCTGAAGCCGCTGGTCGAAGTCAATTCCGGCGATTTCGTGACCATCGAGGCGCTCACGCATCACGCCTACGACGACTTCGAGCGGATGATCAAGGGCGACCCGGGCGCCGAGAGCGTCTACCACTGGGACCGGCAGAAGAAGAACGTCGATCGCCGCGGAGCCGGCCCGATGGATCACAAGGTCGGCGCAGGCGGCGGCCTGGGCGTGCACATCTGCACGGGACCCGTCGCGGTGCGCGGCGCCGAGCCGGGTGACATCCTTGAGGTCCGCATCATCGACGTACGGCCCCGCCCCAGCGCGAATCCAGCGCATGCCGGCAAGGCGTTCGGCAGCAACGCTGCCGCATGGTGGGGCTTCCAGTACAACGACCTCATCGAGGAACCGAAAAAGCGCGAAGTCATCACGATCTACGAGATCGACGCGACCGGAGAGCGCAACTGGGCGCGCGCGGTCTACAACTACCGCTGGGTGCCGCAGACCGACCCGTTCGGTGTGGTCCATCCGATCATCGATTACCCCGGGGTGCCGGTCGACCACAGCAAGGTCAAGGAGAACCATGGCGTGCTGAAGGACGTGCGCATTCCGATCCGCCCGCACTTCGGCGTGCTCGGCCTCGCGCCGGCGGAGGCCGACCTCGTCAATTCGATCCCGCCGAGCTACACGGGCGGCAACATCGACAATTGGCGCATCGGCAAGGGCTCGACGATGTACTACCCGGTCTCGGTACCGGGCGCCCTGCTCTCGGTGGGCGATTCGCACGCCTCACAGGGTGACTCGGAGCTGTGCGGAACGGCGATCGAGTGCTCGCTCACCGGTACGTTCCAGCTCATCTTGCACAAGCAGGCGACGCTCAAGGGTACGGCGCTTGCAGACCTGCGTTATCCATTGCTGGAGACGCAGGACGAGTGGGTCTTGCACGGCTTCAGCTTTCCGAACTATCTCGCCGATCTGGGTCCGAATGCGCAAAGCGAGATCTTCGGCAAGTCGTCCATCGACCTGGCGTTGCGGGATGCGTTCCGTAAGATGCGGCACTTCCTCATGACCACGCAACGCCTCACCGAGGACGAGGCCGTCTCGCTGATGTCGGTCGGCGTCGATTTCGGCGTCACGCAGGTGGTGGATGGGAACTGGGGCATCCACGCGATCATCCGGAAGAACCTGTTCGCGGCACGGGAAGCCTGACCATGCGACGCGGCGACCCATTCGCGCATGCAGGTCTCTCGATCCGACACATAAACGTGTCCGGCACAGCCGCGCTCGGCGACGGCCAACTCCGCCATCGGCAGTCCCCGGCTCTGGAACAAT
>JANXZT010000464.1 GCA_025355395.1 Betaproteobacteria bacterium | reverse complement strand
CACGCAGGTCACCGGCTCGTCCATCGCCTGTTCGATGGCGTGCTCGACGGGATCGGGCAACTTGGTCCCCCCCGCGGAAAAGAACTTGATGCCGTTGTCGTCGAACGGATTGTGCGACGCGCTGATCACCACCCCAGCCGTGAGGCGCAGCGCGCGGGTGAGATAGGCAACGGCAGGAGACGGCAGCGGCCCCGAAAGATAAACGTCGACACCCGCCGCGGAGAACCCCGCCTCAAGCGCAGCTTCGAGCAGGTAACCGGAAATGCGCGTGTCCTTGCCGATCACAACGGCGGGGCGTTCTCCGGCGCGCGCGTTCGCGCCGCCCAGAACACGGCCGGCAGCCCAGCCGAGCTTGAGCACGAGCTCCGGGGTGATGGGCGGCTCGCCCACTCGCCCGCGAACGCCGTCGGTGCCGAAGTATTGTCGTTTCATGGAATGGTTGAAATCATGTGGTCGATGCATGCGCGAAGGCGCAAGGATGCCACGGCAAGCGTCTGTTTGATACGCCGCAAGTCATGCTGATGACGCCGTTCGCGCCGGAGTGACAGGGCGGCGGATCGAGTGGTTCCGGAGAAGGACGCGTATCAGCGCCTTCAGGCCGCCTCGTCCACCGCGGTCCAGACCTTGAGCGCGTCGACGGTCTCGCGCACATCGTGTACGCGCAACAACCGCGCGCCGCGCGCCACGGCGGCCAGCGCGGCGGCGAGGCTCGCTGCCAGGCGCTCATCAATGGGGCGGCCCGTCAGCTCGCCCAGCGAGGATTTGCGCGAGACACCGATCATCACCGGATACCCGGTGGCCGCAAGTGCAGGCAATGTGCGCACCAGAGTCAGGTTGTGGGCCAATCGCTTGCCGAAACCATACCCCGGATCGACCACGATGCGATTGCGCGCGATACCGGCGGCGCGGCAGGCGTTGGCTCGGGCAACGAGGAAGTCGCGCACCTCGGCGATCACATCCTGATAGGCCGGTGCAAGCTGCATCGAACGGGGGTCGCCCTGCATATGCATGAGGCATATTCCGACCCCGCTGTCGGCGACCGCGTCCAGCGCGGCAGGGGCCGCAAGCGCATTGACGTCGTTGATCATGGCTGCGCCAGCCTTGATGGCGGCGCGCATCACGACCGGCTTGCGCGTATCCACCGACACCGCGATGCCCGATGCAGCGAGCGCTTCCACCAGAGGCACGACACGCGCGAGCTCATCGGCCTCGGCCACCGGCTCGGCACCGGGGCGGGTCGACTCACCACCGATGTCGATGATGTCTGCGCCATCGAGAATCATCCGCTTGGCATGAGCGAGGCCGCGGCCATGGTTGAAATATCGCCCACCGTCGGAAAACGAATTGGGCGTGACGTTGAGAATGCCCATCACGCGCGGCCGCGTCAGATCGAAGGTGAAGCGCCCGCAATGAAGAAGCGGACCGGGTGTGGAATCAGACATCGGAACGATCGCGGATACCCAAGGGATGACAAGCTCCGTCATTCCCGCGAACGCGGGAATCCATCGTCACGGCCCAAACCCAAGGCATGACAAGCCCGTCATTCCCGCGAACGCGGGAATCCATGTTCACAGCCCAGACCCAAGGCATGACAAGCCCGTCATTCCCGCGAACGCGGGAGTTCATGTTCACGGCCCAAAATGGATCCCCGCATTCGCGGGGATGACGATTGCCGGGTCCGCGACGACAGCGTCGGGCGCCAAAATGGATCCCCGCGTTCGCGGGGATGACGATTTAGGTTTGTCACTGGTCGCGGAGGTAATAAAAGGGAAAAGGGGCGTGCCTGGCGCACGCCCCTTGGTTTTGCGCGGCGTCGGCTACGCGGGGTTGGCCGAGGGTGCCGCGTCGGGGCCGGCGCCCGGCCCAACGGTGTTGGGGCCCGCCGGGGTGGCAGTGGGTTTGGGCGGCCGCGGCGGCTTCCCGGCAATGATATCGGCAATCTGATCCGCGTCGATGGTTTCGTACTCGAGCAGTGCCTTGGCCATCGCCTCGACTTTGTCGCGATTGTCCTCGATGAGCTTGCGCGCCACGGCGTATTGGGTGTCGATGATCTTGCGGATCTCGCTGTCGACCTTGCGCATGGTTTCTTCGGACATGTTCACCGTGCGGGTGATCGAGCGGCCGAGGAACACCTCGCCCTCGTTCTCGGCGTACACCAT
>JANXZT010000102.1 GCA_025355395.1 Betaproteobacteria bacterium | reverse complement strand
TTCTGACCGCCGCAAGTGCCGTCGGCAGTGCCCTTGAGGGTGAGTATCTCGACGGTCGGAAGGTCCTCCCTGTTTACGGGACATCCATTTATGTAAAGAATGGCGACGCCTGGAAGCTGGCATTCGGCTTTAATTCGCCTGACTAATTGGGTGCGATCTTGAATTCTGGCCGTGGCCCTTTGATGGGTCGCGGCTTTTTACTTTTGGTTTTGGCTTTTTGTTTGGTGTCCATTGGCTGTAATCGTCACGCCGAAGAGGTCAAGACCTTTATAAATGCGAGGTTTGTCGCATAAATGTGTTACCAAGATGGACGCAAGTTCGAATGCAGCAGATATAAATCGTTGACAAAACATTTGCGCGGCGGCGGAAATCCGGATTTGCGTTTCCCAATGCAGGCTCGTTACCCGAAGTAAGACTTTGTTGATAACTTCTCGGTTCTCCCGTTCCGCTCCGGGTTAAGATAACGGGACAAGGCAAGCCGAACAAGTCGATGAACCGGACGCGCAATTAGCTTGCCTCTTATCTTCGCCATCCCGCGCGCGCCGGTTATCTCCGGCGTTAGAGCGCACGTGTTGCCGAGCCATCTTGCCCGCTCACGTGCCTCGCATTCCTCATGCGGCCGAGGCGCCATGACGAGAAATCAGGTTGCGTCAATTCCGTGCACGAGTGGCTTGGCCGATCATCTCGATTGCGGCATCATGTTGCGGTACTTGCGTCATGGAGGTTGGCGACCGTGGCACTACTGACAGTCGGTCATTTGCTTGCCGCTCCACCACGCATAATCGTCGCGGTGGAGAAACACATGTGTGCTCGCGTGCGGCAGCCCGGCCAGCACAGCACTCGGGCAGCAGCGCAGTTATCGAGCAACGTGCCGTTTTCAACCGGCGCCCCAAACCCGGCGTTGCACGGGACGGCCTCCGGCCGCCCGTGAACTTGGACGTTGGGCGTCAGGTCACAGGGTTGGTCGAATCGGAGTATCCTTTGCAACATGAAAATGGCAACCGGAAAAGTGGTTGACGGAAAGGTTGTTCTTGAAGGCGTCTCCCTCGAAGAGGGTACCTCGGTGACGGTTCTCGCCAAAGATGAGGAAGGGGGCTTTGACCTCACGCCTGAACAGGAGGCGGAACTGCTCCTTTCAATTGCTGAGGCCGATCGTGGGGAAACGGTTTCTGCCGAAGAGGTGCTCGGGAAGCTCGCCCGTCGTCATCGCTAGATAGTCCGTGAACGTTCGCGTCACGAAACGCGCACAAGCCCAGATTGATCGGGCCGCTCTTTGGTGGGACGAAAATCGCGATCGTGCACCCGAAGCCTTCGACGAGGATCTTGCGGAGGCTTTCTTGCTTCTGAGCGCGGAGCCTGGCGTCGGGGCGCCGGTGATACACGCACGTGCGCAAGGCGTGAGGCGTCTGCATCTCGCCAGGATTCGTTATCACCTCTACTATCGCATCAGCGGCGATCAGGTTGCAGTGCTCGGCCTATGGCATACGAGTCGCGGTAGCGGGCCGTCTCTCTAGTCTGAAGTTCCGGCGCTCCAGATCCTTTTTTACGAAGGGTTCAAGAGGGGGAACGAGGGAATTGTAGTGCGAAACGGGGTGCAATATGTAGCCATGTAATTGCTTGCATTTGCGGCGTTGTTGATGTATGGTGTACCCATGCACATCGACATCGTCCCGAACCGCGATTCGCGTCCCACGGTTTTGTTGCGCGAGTCTTACCGCGAAGGCGCGCGTGTGCGCAAGCGCACGTTAGCGAACCTCTCCACGCTCGACGCGGACCAGATCGAGGCGATCCGCGCCGTGCTGCGGGGCGAATCGCTGCGGCCGGCCAGCGCGTTATTCGAGGCCATCCGGTCGCTACCGCATGGTCACGTTCAGTCCGTGTCTGTTGCCATGCAAAGGCTGGAGTTCGGCAAATTGCTGAGTGCCCGGGCACAGTCTGAGCGCGATTTGGTATGCGCGATGGTCGCCGCGCGCATTCTGGCGCCTCACACCAAGCTGGCCACCACGCGCTGGTGGCACACCACGACATTGGCCGCGGACTTCGGTGTGGCCGATGCGAGTGAGGACGCGCTGTACGCGGCGATGGACTGGTTGCTGCAACGCCAGGACACCATCCAGAAGAAGCTTGCGGTGCGTCATCTACGCCAAGGTAGCCTAGTGCTCTACGACCTGTCCTCGAGCTACTTCGAAGGGTCCACTTGTCCGCTGGCCAAGCGCGGTTACAGCCGCGACGGCAAGCACGGTACGCGGCAAGTGAACTACGGCTTGCTCACCGATGTGCGGGGCTGCCCGGTGGCAGTGTCGGTGCACGAGGGCAACACCGCCGACAGCCAGACGTTCATGCCCGAGGTGCAGCGGCTGCGCCAGGACTTCCGTTGGGAGCGGATGGTGATGGTCGGCGATCGCGGCATGATCTCGCAGAAGGCCATCGCCGAGATGCGCGACAGCGACGGCATCGGCTGGATCACGGCACTGAAAGCGGTCTCGATCCGCGCGCTGATCGAGCAAGGACAGTTGCAACTCGGATTGTTCGACGAGCGCAATCTGCTCGAGCTCAGTTCACCGGATTACCCGGGCGAGCGCCTGGTGGCCTGCCGCAATCCGGAGTTGGCCAAGCTGCGCGCGCACCAGCGCGAAGCGTTGCTGTGCGCCACGGAAAGGAACCTCGACAAGATCAAGGTCCGGGTCGCCGCGGGTAAGCTTGCCGGCCAGGACACTATCGGCGTCCGGGTGGGCAAGGTCGTCGACCAATACAAGGTCGCCAAGCACTTCGCGCTGGCCATCGGCGAGGCGGAGTTTACCTTCCAGCGCAAAACCGACAGCATCGCCGCCGAAGCCGCGCTCGACGGCCTCTACATCATCCGCACCTCGGTGCCCGCGGCACCGATGGACTCCGCTGCGTGCGTACGCAACTACAAGGCCCTGGCCAACGTCGAGCGGGCATTCCGTTCCCTCAAGACCATCGATCTGAAGGTGCGCCCGATCCATCACCGCACCGCCGATCGGGTGCGCGCGCCTATCTTCCTGTGCCTGCTCGCGTACTACGTCGAGTGGCATATGCGCGAGGCTTGGCGTGCGCTGATGTTCGCCGACACCGAAGCCCAAGCCAAGGCCACGCGCGACCCCGTGGCGCCAGCCAAGCGCTCAAAAGCCGCGCTGGCCAAAGTGGCCAGCCACACGCTCGATGATGGCACGCCAGCACACAGCTTTCGCACCTTACTTGAGGAACTAAGCACCGTCGTACGCAACACCTGCCGGACTCGCGGCACCCGCAATGAAGCACCGACTTTCGAGATCGTCACCACTGCTAATCTGAAACAGACGCGAGCATTGGAACTGCTCCAGGCCATCACTTTGTAGCCAGCAGAACGACCTCTCAGAAGCACATAAGATTATGATGCTGCAGGATAACTGCGTGATTCCGGCGCAGGAACTTCAGTCTAATGGCCCCCATGACGCCCAACCCGGCGGTCAACCGGACGCGCCGGTTCAGTCTTTCAACTTGGCGAGTGTCCGCGGTGGTCGCCGGTTAGCTGGTTCGTTATGCCCCGACAGTCATGTCTCTGACTACCGGTAGTCTTCGCGAACTCCATACTGCTTCGCGGTTGGCTGGCGTTGCGTCACCCGCTTCGCGCCGCGGTGGTCGCCGGTTAGCTGGTTCGTTAGGGCTGAGAGAACCGCATGCGCTTTCAAGGCCGAATCAGCGAGTGGAACGATGATCGTGGCTTCGGCTTCGTCGCGCCCAATGGCGGAGGCGCGAAGGTTTTCCTTCACATATCTGCCCTCGCGGTTCGGCCTCAGCGACCGGCAGTTGGCAATCGTGTTACCTACGAACTCACGACCGATGACAGAGGTCGTCCGCAAGCGAGGGGGGTGCGACTCGTCGGTCAACCAGAACGGGTGCGACCCGCTGCCGCTGGCTCCATCGCGTCGGTACTCGTCAGCTTCGCCGTCGTAATCGCAATTGGATACGTTGCGTACGTCAGGTTGTCCCACCCGAATAGCACCGTATCGGCCAGCGTCTACAAAATTCTGTCTGCCCGAGACGCGCTGCGGTCACATCCCGAGTTTCAATGTGAACCCGAGAAGTCGTCATGTTCCAAGATGTCGTCGTGTGCTAATCTTGTCAACTTTTCATTGAGGGATTAAGCCGCTCTTTTTTGTAGCCGAGCGGGTTGGCTGGTGTTACCCAGAATTGCGGTTTGTTCGTCGTTGGCCGCCTTGATTGATTTTGCATGGCAATCGCGCTCAAACTGAGCGGGAGATTGGTACCCCAGGCTCGAATGCATGCGCGTCGTGTTGTACCAGCCCTCGATGTAGGCGAACACGCAGTGGGTCGCCTCGGCCCGGGTGGCAAAGTCCTGTCCCTGCGTTTCCTCTACTTTCAGCGAATGCCAATAACTTTCCATCGGCGCATTGTCATAGCAGTTTCCGGTGCCGCTCATCGATTGCCGCATGGCGCGGCCAGTGAGCCAGGCACGCACCTCGTAACTGGCATACTGACTGCCGCGATCAGAATGAAAGATGAGTCCCGGCGCCGGCTTGCGCACCTTATCCGCCATCTGCAAGGCATTCAGCACGAGCTGTCGGGTCATGTGCTCAGCCATGGCCCAGCCGACAATCCGGCGGGTGAAGAGATCCAGCACCGCGCACACGTACAACCAGCCTTCACGCGTCCAAAGATAGGTGATGTCCGACAGCCAGACCTGATCGGGCGCCTTGGCGTGCGAGGTTGATGCGGGACGCGTATCGCAGCTGAAATCCTGGCCGAGCAAATTGGGCGCGACCGGCAACGCATGTGCAGAGTCTGTCGTCACCTGGAATTTCTTGCCGGCTTTGGCGCGCAGCCCCATGGCGCGCATCAACGACTGGATGCGATTCAGGCTTCCGCTGTAGCCACTTCGCTCGCACAACACACGGTAGATGCGTGGCGCGCCATACCGGCCGCGCTGCTCATCGAACACCTTGCGGATCTCTGTACGCAAACAATCGCGCTCAAGTTCGCGCCGCGATGGCCCGCGGCCCCGCCAGGCGTGAAAGCCCGACTGGGTGACGCCGAGCACCCAGCAAACTACCGACAGCGGGTAGGCCATGAGTTCGGCCACCATAAAGGCGTACTTCACAGGCTCTCGCGCGCAAAGTACGCCGCTGCTTTTTTTAGGATACTGACTTCCATCTTGGCGCGCGAAAGTTCTGCCCGCAAACGGGTGATCTCTGCCTGCTCCGGGCTCACCGCACGGCGACCCGCCGCCGCCGTCAACTGGCCGGCTTCGTACTGCTTCTCCCACTGCTGAATCAGCCTGGGCAAGACATCAAACTTGCGTCCGCATTCAGCCAAACTGAGGTTCTCTGCTCTCTTGTGACGCACTACTTCAGCCTTGAATTCCAGCGTAAACATGCGCCGCTTCAATGGTTCTTTCTTGATCCCTTCCAGTGCGTTATTCTTCTGCGCTGCTTTCATCGATTTCGCCTTCGCTAAGTACTCAACGGAAAGCTTACAGGATCAGCAAGACGCTGTTCGCGCAGGTGATGGAGTTCGTACCGTGGAAGACCTTCGGGCGCATCATCGAGCGACACAAGGGCGATGCGGGCGTGCGAACGCTGGACTGTGCCGACTTGTTTCGCGTCATGGCCTTCGCCCAACTCACCTGGCGCGAATCGCTTCGCGACATCGAAGCCTGCTTGGCGGCGAATCAGGCCAAGCTGTTCCACATGGGGCTGAAGGCGCCGCCGGCGCGCTCGACGCTGGCCGATGCATTGAACCTGCGCGCCTGGCGTATCTATCACGCATTGGCTCAGCGACTGATCGCGCGCGCCAGGGCGCTGTATGCCCAAGAGCCTTCGGTGTTGGATCTCGATGCCACGGTCTATGCGCTGGACTCCACCACCATCGATCTGTGTCTGAGTCTGTTCGATTGGGCGCCGTTTCGCTCCACCAAGGCCGCCGTCAAACTGCACACGCTGCTGGATCTGCGCGGGGCGATCCCGGCGTTCATTCATATCAGGGACGGCAAGCTGCACGATGTCAACGTGTTGGACATGCTGCCCGTGGAGGCCGGCGCCTTCTACGTGATGGATCGGGGCTATGTGGACTTCGCGCGCTTGTATGCGATGCATCAGACTGGCGCCTTCTTCGTCACCCGTGCCAAGGCGGGCATGGACGCGCGGCGCGTGTACTCGCACGCCGCAGACCGCACCACCGGCGTGATCTGCGACCAACGCGTGATGCTCAACGGCCATTACTCGGCCAAGAACTATCCCGAACATCTGCGCCGCATCCG
>JANXZT010000449.1 GCA_025355395.1 Betaproteobacteria bacterium | reverse complement strand
GCCGTGCACAACAAAAAACCCAAGCCTTTCGTCTGGACCGCCAAGGCTCACGACATCCTCGCCAAGGTGATCCGCGCTAATCGCAATTTAAGTTCCAAACAGAACGAAGCACTACACTAATTAGTCATAAGTCCGCAATCGACGAGCCCGACGCATCCAGCGGTCATGCCGCGGCGGTGGCGGTCTCGGTTTCGCCGGTGAATTGCAGCCGGTAGAGGCGCGCGTAAATGCCGTCGCGCGCGACGAGCTCGTCGTGGGTGCCGGCTTCCACGGTGCGGCCCTGGTCGAGCACGACGATGCGATCGGCCCGCTCGACCGTGGACAAGCGGTGGGCGATCACGATGGTGGTCCGGCCCTGCATCAGGGTATCGAGCGCGGCTTGCACCTGCCGCTCCGATTCGGAATCGAGCGCGGAAGTGGCTTCGTCGAGGATCAGGATCGGCGCATTCTTCAACAGCGCCCGCGCGATCGCGATACGCTGGCGCTGACCGCCGGACAAGCGGACGCCATGCTCGCCCACGGACGTGTCGAAGCCTTCGGGCAGGGCGCGGATGAAATCGAGCGCGTGGGCTGCAGTCGCGGCGCGCTCGATGTCATGACGGGTGGCGCCGGTCATCGCGCCATAGGCAATGTTGGCGGCAATGGTGTCGTTGAAGAGCAGCACGTCCTGCGACACCATGGCGATCTGCGCCCGCAGGCTCGCAAGGGTAAGGGTGGTGATGTCGTGGCCATCGATGAACATGCGGCCTGCGGTCGGCTCGTAGAAGCGCGGGATGAGATTGATGAGCGAGGTCTTGCCGGCACCGGAGGGCCCCACCAGGGCAACCGTTTCGCCCGGCTCGATGTGCAGCACGATGTCGGACAGCGCCTCGCTATCCTGCCCTTCGTAGCGCAGCGAAACCCGATCGAAACGCAAGTCGCCGCGACAATGGTCGAGCACGACGGTACCCGTGTCTTCCTCCTCGGGATGATCGAGAAGCCCGAAGATACTCTCGGCGGCAGCGATGCCGCGCTGGACCGAGGCGTTGATGCCGGTAAGTCCCTTCAGCCGGTCGAGCAGCGTGATGAGGGCCACGGTATAGGAAAGGAACATTGCGAAGTCGAGGGTGCCGGCATGGCTTTGCCCAAGGGCTACCCACAGGATGAATCCGACCGCGCAGGCGGCGAAAAACACGGTGATGGGAGAGCTGCCGGCCGTCGACGACGATTCCTTCGACATCGCGAGGCGCAGGCGGTTGGCCGCGGCGACTGCGCGGCCGCGCTCGTACGCTTCACCTCCGAACACGCGCACCACGCGATGGCCGTGAATGATCTCTTCCAGCACGCGCGTCATCGAAGCGGAGCGGTCCTGGATGTCATGCGCGATGCGCCGCAGGCGGCGGCTGAAGTAGCGGATGATCACGCCCACGATGGGCACGACCACCAGGGTCAAGAGCGTCAACTGCCAGTTGAGCCAGACCAGGTAGCCGAAGCTGCCGATGATGGTGAGCGAGGAGCGCAGGGCGTTGGTGATCGTGCCCGATGCGGCCGCCGCGAGCTGGTGTGCATCGAACGAGATCTTCGACTGCACCATGCCCGCCGCGTGTGTATCGTAATACACGGTGGGCAGGCGCAGGATCTTGTCGACCAGGTCGCGGCGCAGGTCGAAAACGACGCGATAGCCGGTCCAGCCCATGCCGTATTCGGAAAGGTAGGCGCCAATGCCGCGCAACAGGAACACGACGACGAGCACGATCGGCAGCCACTGCGTCTTCGTCGGATCGGGCGTCTGGAAATTCCTGACAATCGGAATGACCAGATAGGCGAGCATCAGATCGCCCGCCGCGACGATCAGCATGCCGAGCACCGCGATGCCGAACGCCCACATGTAGGGACGCACGTAGCGCATCAGGCGCAAGTAGAAGGTGGTGCCGGTCATTTAACGGGATAGGCGGCGCGGACGAGCGCAAGGCCAACAACGGCGCAGTATAGCGCGGCGTCGCGGACATTCGAAGGCTGCGCGCGTGCTCATTGCGCAGGAGCAAGCAGTTCTTCATACAACGCCAGAAGTCGCGTTGCCATTGCCTCCGGCGTGAGCGGAAGCACAGCGGCGCGCGCGGCAGCGCCTTGGCACGCGCGCAAATCGGCGTCGAGGAGCTGTTGCATCGCGTGTGCAATCGCCGGCACGTCACGCGCATCGCATACGGTTCCCGCATCGTGCGCCGTCACCAGCTCACCCGCGCCGCAGCGGGTGCTGGTGATCACCGGCAGACCGCAGGCCATCGCTTCGAGCACGGCATTGGAGAGCGCATCGTAGAGTGTTGGCAGAAGAAACACATCCGCGGCGCCGTACCAGGGCTTGGGATCGTCCTGCGGGCCGGCGAACGTGACGCGCGAAGCCACGCCGAGGTTTTGCGCCAACCGCCGATAGCGTCGCTCGTGGCGGTCGCGGCCGACGACGACCAGGTGCGCGCTCGTCGGTAGCCGGGCGAGTGCAGCAAGTGCCTGGGCGACGCCTTTTCGTGCATAGCCGCTGCCCACGAGCAGAAAGACTGTCGCATCGCCCGGAATTGCGGCACACGTTCGGATCGACGCGCGGGCTTCCCGCAAGCGGGGATGATAAGCATCGGTATCGATCGCGTTGTAGATGACCGGAAGCCGTTCCTCGGGCAGACCGAAGCGTTCGGCGATCTCGCGTTGCACCATCTTCGAGATGCAGATCACGGCCTTCAACCGCGGACTCGCAAAGAGCGCCCGCTCGGCGCGCAGGAGATACCGATGAAATGGATCCAGCCGCGTCGCAAGCCGGACCGCAGCACCGCGTGCGCGGTTTTTTTCTTCCAGCCACACCGCATGCACGCCATCGCCGGCCCGATAGATGTCGCAGCAGGCAATGCGCTCATGCGACTGCACCAGCAAATCCAGCTCGTTGGCAAGGCGGCGGCACACGGCCCGATCGAAGCTCGCCTGCCGCCACCGGCGCCCGAGATGCGGCGGATCGATGATGATCGGTGTGACGTGTGGCGTGGCCGCTGCGCTCCACCGGCGCGTCACGATCAGGATATCGATGCCGCGGCCGCTCAATGCTTCCAGCGCACGCTCGATGAACCGCTCGGCGCCGCCGTACGGCGTATACCGCTGGCGAACGAGCGCAAGACGCATCACGTGAGCACGTGCGTCGTTCTAGCCGCGATTCGAGCCGTGCGTGCGTTCGCGGCCGGACCGCGAAGGAGGGGCGATTTCCATCGCCAGGCTCCGGGCAACGTCCGGTGGTGCCGCGTCCGGGTCGACGCGCCATTCGAGCACCGGCGGAGGCGGCTTCCCGTCGTCCATCGGTATTTCGGCCGCCGCAGCGGCGGCCCTGCGAGGCACCATCGACTTGGGCGGCACGAGATCCATTGCCGAGTGTTGCGTCATCGCGGCGCCGCGCACGCTCGAGGCCACGGCGTGCCCCGAGCCGACGCTGCCTGCCGTGCCCACGCTGCGGATTGATTGCGCCTTGGCAGTGGCAGTGGCCGCCAGCAGATCGCGGTAGAGCAACACGAGCTTCAGTGTGATCGCAGCGGGACTCAAGCCCAATGCGGCGGCGCGGGCGTTGGCCCCGAGGCGAGTGCGCTCCGTGTCCCCCTGCAAATGGCGCATATGTCCGGCGAGCGCAGCGACATCGAGCGCGTCACAGACGAGGCCCGCATCGTGATCACGCACGAGCTCCGCCGCGCCCGACTTGGTGCTGGTGATGACCGGCAGTCCGCATGCCATCGCTTCGAGCGCGGCGGCGGGCGACGGGTCGTAAAGGGTCGGCAGCACCAGCGCATCGGCAGCGCCGTAGTACGGCTTGGGCTCGATCTGCGGGCCCACGAACGTCACGCGGTCGGCCACGCCATGATGCTGAGCCAGGTGTGCGAAGTGGTCAGGATTGCGCTCCTCGCCCAGGATCATGAGGTGCGCGGTGGGCGAGAGCTGCGCGAGCGCTGCGATTGCCGCCGGCACACCGTGACGGCGATAACCTGCGCCCTTGAGCAGGAAGAGCGTCGCCGAATCGGAAATGCGGCTTCGCTCGCGCACCCATCCGCGCAACGACTTCAATCCCGGGTGAAACGCGTCGGAGTCGACCGCATCGTGGATGACATGCAGCCGATCTTCGCCCACGCCGAACGTGTCCCGTATCTGGTCGCGGACCATTCGCGAGCGGCAGATCACGGCACGCAGCCACGGGCTCGCATAAATCCTGCGCTCCATTGCGAGCAGGTAGCGATGACGAGGATTGAGCCTTAGCGCCTGCCGCGACCAGCTCGATTCCACGCGCGCCCATTCCTCCAGCGCCACCGCATGCACACCATCGCGAGCCCGGTAGATGTCGCAGCAGAGCAGGCGCTCCCAGGATTCGACGAGATCCGGTTCGGCCTTGGCGACGGCCCGGCAGACGGCGCGCGCGAATCCCCAGTCGCGCCACAAGCGCCCGATGTAGAACGGGTTGCATAAGACCGGCTCGATGAGTTGCAGCTTGGTTTGCGGCCACGCTCGCGCGTAGAGCGAGATGGCCACATTGCGCTCGAGCAACGCCTCGAGCGCCGCTTCGACGAAGCGTTCATCGCCTCCGTACGGCGGATAGTCCTGGCGGACGATCGCAACCCGCATCAGTCGCGCTCCGCCGTGTGTGCCATGAGGTCGAAGAGCGCTTTCGCCACACGGTCCACGGGCAGGGTGGTGAGGCATTCGGAGACCTTGCCGCCGCCGCAGCCATCGATGCCGCATGGCCGGCAGGAAAACTCGTCCGCAACGATTACCCGGTTGGGCACCATCCACGGTCCCCATTCCTTTTCGCCGGAGGGGCCGAAGAGGGCGACGGTCGGGGTGCCCATCGCGGCGGCGATGTGCATCGGCGCGGAATCCACCCCCACGAATGCGCGGGCGCGGCCCGTGAGTGCGGCGAGCTCGGCAAGACTGAAACGGCCGGTGAGATCGACGATGCGCTTCCGCGTTTCGACCGCCGTTGCATCGAGTACCGCGGCCACCAGCACCCGTTCGCGTTCATCCGGCGCTCCCGTGATGGCGATCGGATGCCCCGCGGCGACGATGCGATCGAGCAATGCGGCGGTCCTGATTGCGGGCCAGCACTTGAATAGCCAGCGCGAGCCGGGGTGACATTGGATAAAAGCCCCTGGCACCAGACCGTTGGCTTGCAGTGTTTCATCGGCAGTCCGCTCGGCGGCCGGACCCGGCACCAAAACCAATGCCTTGTCGCCGGGCGCGGGGTAGACGCCGATCCGACGCAGCGCATCCAGATTGGTTTCGACCGTGTGCCGCGGGGTTGCGCGCGGCAGGCGATAGAAATGGGTGAAGGTGTGGCGCCACCAACGGCCGGCGTCGCTGCGCTCGCGGGCAACGGAATAGCGTGGCCGCAGGACGCGGGTGAGCGTGGCTCCGCGCGGGTGCTCGGTCAGGTGGACCGCAAGATCGTAACGGCGGCCGCGGAGCGCTCGTACCAGTTGCCACTCGGCGAGGAGCTGTTTACGAAGCCCCTGGCGCTTCCACTCGCGATCGATGGTGTGCAGTTGCGCGATGTCCGGATGATTGCGAAGCATCGGCGCGGTTTCCTGATAGACCAGCGCATCGACCTCGAGATGCGGCGCGGCGCGCTTCAAGACTGTAAATACCGGTGACGTCAGGAGCACGTCGCCGTGGTGGCGAAGCTTGATAATGAGCGCGCGGCGGACCCCGGTCAGGTCGACGGCGTCCTGCAGGGGACTCGTCATGTCCGGCCACGATAGCAAAAAAAGGGCTTCATCGCCGGTTCGGCACCCGAGCGGGTCCGCCTCCAGTCAGGACTTACTCGCCGTGCGCGTGCCGGGGGCTCTCGGTCGCGCGCAATGCCGCCGCGAGGTTCCGGTACAATCGCCGCGGACCGCCTCGGTTGTGTACCTGTCGATTCCGGCCCTTTCCCCCCTGCCGCATTCGTTCTTCGCCGACCATGCCCATCGACGCCGTCACCGCCTCGCTGAAGGCCCAGATCCTGGCCGAGGCCTTGCCGTACATCCAGCGCTTTCACGACAAGACGATCGTGGTCAAGTACGGCGGCAACGCCATGACCGAGGCGAGCCTCAAGGCGGGGTTCGCACGCGACGTGGTGATGCTGAAGCTGGTCGGCATGAACCCCGTGATCGTGCACGGTGGCGGACCCCAGATCGGCGACCTCCTGAAAAAGATGGGTATCAATAGCGAGTTCCGGCAGGGCATGCGGGTCACCGACGAGCGGGTGATGAACGTGGTGGAGATGGTGTTGGGCGAGCTCAACCAGGAAATCGTGGGCCTCATCAACCAGCAGGGAGGCAAGGCGGTAGGCCTGACGGGACAGGACGGGGCTTTCATTCATGCCCGCAAGATGCTCCTGAAGAGCGAGACCAATGCCCTGGAAACCATCGACATCGGGCTCGTGGGCGAGATCGAGCGCATCGATCCGGAGCTCATCAATCTGCTCGATTCGCGCGATTTCATTCCGGTGATCGCGCCGATCGGCGTGGGCCCCGGTGGCGAGGCGTACAACATCAACGCCGATCTTGTCGCAGGCAAGCTTGCCGAGACGCTGCGCGCGGAAAAGCTGGTGTTGATGACCAACATCACCGGCGTGCTGGATCAGGCCGGCAATCTCCTGACCGGGCTTACGGCCAGCCAGATCGACGGTCTTTTTGCCGACGGCACGATTCACGGCGGGATGCTGCCGAAGATCGGCTCGGCGCTCGATGCGGTTCGCAACGGCGTCCAGAGCTCGCACATCATCGATGGCCGGGTCGACCACGCCCTGCTGCTCGAGGTGCTGACCAACGAAGGCGTGGGCACAATGATTCGTGCCGACGCGATTCTAGAGGCAGCCGCGCCGCGCTGACGCGGCTCGAGGTCATGCATGGCGACCAAACCCGGCGAACGCCGCCTGCAAATCCTGCAAACCCTGGCCGAGATGCTCGAGCAGCCCAAGAACGAGCGCGTCACCACGGCTGCGCTTGCTGCGCGGCTCGACGTTTCGGAGGCGGCCCTGTATCGCCATTTTGCGAGCAAGGCGCAGATGTTCGAGGGCTTGATCGAGTTCATCGAGAGCACGGTCTTCACGCTCATCAACAAGATCGCTACCGACACCCCCGAGGGCGTGGCGCAGGCGCAGCAGATCGTGGGCGTGCTCCTCGGCTTCGCGGAAAAAAATCCGGGCATGACGCGCGTCCTCACCGGCGACGCGCTGGTCAACGAGGATGAGCGGCTGCAGGTGCGGATGAACCAGTTCTACGAGCGCATCGAGGCCGCACTGCGCCAGGCGCTGCGAATTGCGCAGGCGGCAGGACAATGGCCGGGCGACCCCACTGCCGAGGCCAATGTGCTCACGGCGTTCGTGGTCGGGCGCTGGCTGTTGTTCGGGAAAAGCGGATTCAAGCGCCTGCCGCAGGACAATTGGGAAACGCAGCGGCGGTTTCTGTTCAGCTGATCCGGTTTGACCGGTGCGCGCGATCGATTCAGGTCGCGCATCCTGCGGTTTGGATTTCGCACTACCCCCAGCAACGTGACCTTATGTCGCCTGCACCGACGATGGCGCGAGCGCGCAGCCCGCGATTTTCCACGTGCCATCGCGCTGGCGCTCCATGGTGTAGAGCGCCACCAGGACCCTGTTGTCAGGCGTCACCACACGCATCGGCTGGATCACGCGGCCCCCGATCACCGCGCCGTCCAGGAACTCGGTATAGCGCGCGGTAAGCAGCGCCTCGTAACCGGTTTGCACCATAGCCATGAATGACTCCGGCGTTTGCATCTGCGCTTGCATGGCCGGCGTAGCGTAGGCGAATGCGCGCTTCGCATCCTGTGCCTTCAGGGCGACGGTCTGGCTGCGAATCGCGGCTTTGATCGCCCGCCAGTCGGCTTGCGCCAACGTACCTTCCGGGTGCGCGGCGGAAGCGCCGGTCGACGCATCCGCGATGAACAGCATCAGCACCGCGATAAACGCCAACAGCCCCGCGCGCCGGAGCTCGATGGCGGGCATGGTGAGCACCTTCATTGTGGCAACGCGCTGCGATGAAGCGGGGCGCATACCGGACAGGCGGGGTCGCGTGGCACCCGGACTTCGTGCCAGTGCATGGATTGCGCGTCGAGCATGAGAAGCCTGCCGGCCAGCGACTCGCCGATGCCGGCGATGAGCTTCAGGGCTTCCGCGGCCTGCGTCGCACCGATGATTCCGACCAGCGGCGCGAACACCCCCATGGTTGCGCAGCGCGTCTCCTCCATCTCCTCGCCCTCGCCAAAAAGGCAGTGATAGCAGGGATTGTCAGGATCGCGTGGATCGAAGACGGCCACCTGCCCGTCGAAGCGGATGGCAGCACCCGACACCAAGGGTCGGCCGGCATCTAAACACGCCCGGTTAAGCGCGTGCCGCGTGGCGAAGTTGTCGGAGCAGTCGAGCACCACATCCGCCGCTCTGACGAGGTCGGGCAGGATGTCCGGGCCCACGCGCCGCTGCATCGCGACGACCTGCACTTCCGGATTGATCGCAGCAAGCCGCGCCTTCGCCGCCTCGACCTTGGGCTGGCCGATGTCGTGCGTCGCGTAAAGGATCTGCCGCTGCAGGTTGGTGAGATCGACCACATCAGGGTCACACAGCGTGACGGTGCCCACCCCGGCGGCCACCAGGAATTGGGCGGCCGGCGCACCCAATCCGCCGGCGCCAATGATCAGCGCGTGGGCGGCGGCAAAGCGTTCCTGCGCATCGACGCCAAGCTCGGGCAGCAGTACGTGGCGGCTATAGCGAAGAAGCTGGGCGTCATCCATGAGTCACCGCACGAGGCCGACACCGCAACAGCACGCACTTGCCAAGCCCCTGGCTTCCGGTAACGTCAGTTCGGCTTCGCCTGCGCCGAGAG
>JANXZT010000413.1 GCA_025355395.1 Betaproteobacteria bacterium | reverse complement strand
TGAACGCGCCGATGGCCAACCTGCCGGTCGTGATCTTCCAGTTCGCGATGAGCCCGTTCGACGATTGGAAATCGCTCGCGTGGGCGGGGGCGCTGCTGATCACGCTAGCCGTGCTCACGATCAACATCCTGGCGCGGACGGTGTTCCGCCAGCCAGCCGACCGCTGACGATGGGAATCCCAAGGGAGACAGCGATGAATTTCGATTCCGTCGCGGCACGGCCCGAGGCCGGGGCGCAAACTCGATCGGAGGCTCCGCCGAAGATGTCCTGCCACAAGCTCGATTTTTTCTACGGCAAGTTCCAGGCGCTCAAGAATGTCGAGCTCGACGTCGCCGAACGTCGCGTCACGGCGTTCATCGGGCCGTCGGGCTGCGGCAAATCGACCCTTCTGCGCACGCTCAACCGGATGTACTCGCTCTACCCCGGGCAGCGGGCGACCGGCGAGATCATGTTCAACGGCCAGAACATCCTGGAGCCCGGCGTCGATCTCAACATGCTTCGGGCCACGGTCGGGATGGTGTTCCAGAAGCCGACCCCGTTCCCGATGTCGATCTACGACAATATCGCGTTCGGCGTCAGCCTGTACGAGAGTCTGTCGCCGCGGGACATGGACGAGCGCGTCGAGTGGGCGCTCACCAAGGCGGCCATGTGGGCCGAAGCGAAGGACAAGCTCAAACAAAGCGGCATGGCGCTGTCCGGCGGTCAGCAGCAGCGGCTGTGCATCGCGCGCGCCGTTGCGGTCAAGCCTGAGGTGCTTTTGCTCGACGAGCCGACATCGGCGCTCGATCCGATCTCCACCGCGAAGATCGAAGAGCTCATCACCGAGCTCAAGCAGGATTACACGATCGCCATCGTCACCCACAACATGCAGCAGGCGGCGCGGGTGTCGGATTACACGGGTTACATGTACCTGGGCGAGCTCGTCGAATTCGGGGTGACCGACACCATCTTCCTGAAACCGAAGAAGAGGGAAACCGAGGACTACATCACCGGAAGGTTTGGCTGAAATGGGCCACTGTCCGGCAACGGCCAAGCTGCGCGCCCCCAACGGGACATCGAGATGAACGAACATACGCACAAGCAATTCGACACCGAAATGGAGGCTATCCGCAGTGGCGTTCTTTCGATGGGCGGCCTGGTCGAAAGCCAGTTGCGCCGCGCCATCGCGCTGCTCGACGATGACGAGGACCACGACGCGATTGATCAGGTGGGCGCCGACGAAAAGCTGATCAACCAGATGCAGGTAAATCTCGATCAGATGTGCAGCCAGATTATCGCCAAGCGGCAGCCGACGGCAATCGACCTGCGTTTTGTCCTGATGATCATCAAGATTGTCAACGAGCTCGAGCGGGTCGGTGACGAAGTGAAGAAGATTGCCTACAAGGCGGTCCAGATCCGCGGCGCTGACCGGTTGAGCCGCGTGCGTCACTACGACGTGACCCGCACGGCCGAGCGTGCACGTGAGATGCTGCAGATGGCGCTCGACACGTTCGCCCGACTGGACGCGGGCTCGGCCGCCGAGGTCATCGATCGCGACGAAGAGATCGACGCTGCATTCCTCGCAATCATGCGCCAGCTCATCAGCTACATGATGGAAGACCCTCGTACGATAACGGCGGCGCTGGAGATCGTGTTCATCGCGAAGTCGATCGAGCGCATCGGAGATCACGCGAAGAACATCGCCGAGGCGGTCGTTCAGGTGGTCAAGGGCATCGACGTCCGGCATGCCACCGCCGAGCAAATCCGCGCCGAGGTGGCGGAGGAATGACGCCGTCGGTGCTGGTGGTCGAGGATGAGCCCGCGATTCTGGAGCTCCTCCGTGTCAATTTGGTGGACGCGGGGTACGAGGTCCGCGCGGCGCCGGACGCGGAGTGCGCGCAGCGGGAGCTGAAGCAGGCGCTGCCGACGCTGCTCCTGCTCGACTGGATGCTCCCTGGAAAGTCCGGCCTCGCGCTTGCGAAGGAGCTGCGTGCCGACGCCCGCACGCGCGAGCTTCCGATCATCATGCTCACCGCGCGCACCGATGAAGCGGACAAAGTCGCCGGCCTCGAGGCGTGGGTCGACGATTACGTGACCAAGCCCTTCTCGCCCCGCGAGCTCAAGGCGCGGATCAAGGCGGTGCTGCGTCGGCGCGCGCTCGAGTCGGCGCAGGAGCCGCTGACGGCCGGCGGGCTTCGGCTCGATCCCGCGACGCACCGCGTGACCGCGGACGGAAAAGCGGTCCCGCTCGGCCCGACGGAGTACCGGCTGCTGCGCTTTCTGCTGGCGCGCCCGGAGCGCGTCCACTCGCGCACACAGTTGCTGGACCAGGTGTGGGGCGACCACGTCTACATCGAGGAGCGCACGGTCGACGTCCATATTCGACGCTTGCGGCTGGCACTCGAGCCGTTCGGGCAGGACTCTCTGGTCGAGACCGTGCGCGGCAGCGGCTATCGGCTCGCCTCGCCCCGGTAGCATCGATCGCGCTCGAGTACCGCGATGAGCCCCGTTGTCATTGCCGGCATTGGCGCACCGCTGGCCGTCCTGGTCTTGGCCGCGCTTGCGGCGCTCGTGTTCGGCACGGTGTGGGCGATCGGGGTGCTCGCCACCGGGCTTTGCGCGCTCGTTGGCGTTCATCTCTGGTACCTCCAACGACTCGCGTGCTGGGCGGACGCCGAGCTCGACGCTCCGGTCCCCGAGGGACGGGGCGCGTGGGGTCTTGCGCTGTCCGCGCTCTACCGTCGCGTGCGCTCGCGCAACTTGCGCCAGCGCGATCTCGCCATCACCATCGAACGGTTTCGCAGTGCCGTCGAGGCGCTGCCCGACGGCATGGTTATCCTCGACAACGCGAACCGCATCGAGTGGGCCAACGTTCGGGCGCAGGCGCATCTCGGCCTCGACCTCTCGAAAGACAGGGGGCAGCCGCTCCTCAATTTCGTGCGCCAGCCCGAGGTCGTCCAGTATTTCGAAACCGGCGATTTCACCGATGCGGTGGACGTCCTATCCTTGCGCGAGATCGGGACCACCCTGTCGATCCAGGTCGTGCCGTTCGGTGTCGAGCAGCGGCTTCTGATCAGCCGCAACATCACCCAACTCGAAGCGGTCGCGCGCATGCGCCGCGACTTCATCGCCAACGTCTCGCATGAGCTGCGCACACCGCTCACCGTCATCAACGGCTTCCTCGAGTTGCTGACGCAAGACGCGCCGGAAGACCCGAAGGAGGCGACGCGCTACCAGACCACCATGC
>JANXZT010000412.1 GCA_025355395.1 Betaproteobacteria bacterium | reverse complement strand
CGCTGGTGGTCGGACGCCGCCTGGTGCTGGGGGGCGTGCCCATTCCCTACGAGCGGGGCTTGCAGGGCCATTCCGATGCCGATGTGCTGATCCATGCGATTTGCGATGCCGTGCTCGGTGCTCTGGCACTCGGTGATATTGGCATGCATTTCCCGGATACCGATTCGCAGTGGAAGGATGCGGACAGCCGGGTGCTGTTGCGCCATGTTGCGGACATGGCCAGGAGCCGCGGCTATGGCATCGGCAATGTCGATGCAACGGTGGTGGCGCAGGCGCCGCGGATCGCCCCGCATGCAGAGGCCATGCGCGCGAATATCGCCGCTGACCTCGGTTGTGAGCCGGGGCAGGTGAACGTGAAGGCAACCACCACCGAGCAGCTGGGCCTCACCGGGCGCGGTGAGGGCATCGCCGCGATGGCAACAGCACTTCTAATGCCGCTCGCGTCCAATTCTGGGGCTTGAGGCTTTTTCGCGCCTACCGCGGCGCGCCCGCCGCACCATCCGGCAGCTCGACATGCGCTACGGTGCCGCCCCCTTCGCGCGGAAGGAGGCTGAAGGTGCCTCCGTGCAGACGGGAGATTCGTTCCACGATCGCGAGGCCCAACCCCGCCCCCGGGATGCCCACGGCGTTGGCGCGCGCCGGAGATGCGCGGGTGAACGGCTGCTTCAGGCGTTCGACTTGATCGGGCGGAATGCCCGGGCCTCGGTCGGCGACGTCAAGCACGAAGCGGCCCGGCACGGTGGTCGTCGACACTTCTACCGGCGGCGCACCGTACGCGAGTGCGTTGTCGATCAGGTTGCCCACCAGGCGCGCAAAGGCAGTCGTCCGCAATGGAATCGGCGCTACCGCACCAGGACGGAAGGCGACGGTCTTGCCCGCGCGGCCGTAGCGCTCGACGGCGGCGGCCACTACGGCGTTGGGGTCCGCACGCTCGATCATCGCCTCGCGCTCGGTGCGCGCGAAATCCAGAAACTGTCCGATGACGCGATCCATTTCTTCGATGTCATCGGTCATGCCGCGCTTCGCCGGCTCGTCGCGTACCGCCATCTCGAGCCCGAGCCGCAATCGCGCAAGGGGTGTGCGCAAATCATGCGACACGCCCGCGAGCAGCAACGCACGATCCTGCTCGAGTTGGTGAAGGTTGCGCAGCATCCGGTTGAAACCGCGATTGAGACTGGCGATCTCGGAGGGTCCCGACTCCGGGAGCGTCGGCGGTGTTTCGCCGCGCCCGACCCGATCCACCGCCTGGTTGAGCTCGCGCAGCGGACGGGCGAGATAGCGCGCGAACAGGAATGCGGCGAGTACCAGGAAGGCCGCGATGGTGAGACTCCAGATCGCCGCGCGTGATGGAATGTCCTCTGCCTGCGGTCGGCGCGGTAGCGGGAATGCGACCCAGTAACCGGCGTCGTCGGCCGCCACGCGCACCCACAACAACTGCAGTCGCGGCTGGATGCGCAGGGCCGTTCCATCGCCGAGTGCCGAATGCAGGCGATGCTCCAACTCCGACAGGAGCGGACCCGCGGGCTGGCCGCCGACCGCCGGACGATCGGCTTCGGCGACAATGCGCACGCCATATTCGCGACCGATGCGGCGTAAGGTTTCGCGCCGTCCGTCAGGGCTGACACCGGCCAGTGCGGCCCGCATGGCCTGCAGTTGCACGATCTTGGTGTCGCTGAACTGGCGCGCGAGTAGCGTGGCGCGATCCTGGCGAAAAAGAAGGATGGTTACCGCAACCGCAACCAGGAGCACCGTCAGGAGCAACAGGGCAAGCCGGCCGAAGAGCGACCGCGGCCAGAGCGTCACGCGTCCTCTGGCGAGGCTTCCGCGGGAGGGGTGTCACCGGGCACGAACATGTAGCCGAAGCCCCATACCGTCTGGATGTAGCGGGGATTGGCGGGATCGGGCTCGATCAGCTTGCGCAGCCGCGACACCTGAACGTCGATCGCCCGGTCGAAGAGATCGTGGTCACGGCCGCGCGCGAGCATCATCAGCTTTTCGCGTGCCAAGGGCTGCCGCGGGTGGGTCACGAACACCTTCACGAGCGAAAACTCGCCGGTGGTGAGATGGATCGTTTGCGCGGCATCGCGCAAGGTTCGCGCGGCAAGATCGAGCTCGAACGGTCCGAAGGCGATGCGTCCTTCGAGCGAGGGCCCGCCGGGAACGATCTGCTCGTTGTGCCGGCGCAGCACGGCATGGATGCGCGCCACCAGCTCGCGCGGATTGAAGGGCTTCGGCAGATAATCGTCGGCGCCCATTTCCAGGCCCACGATGCGGTCCACATCTTCGCCCTTCGCCGTCAGCATGATGATGGGCGTCGTGTCGCCGGCCCCGCGCAGGCGCCGGCATACGGCCAGGCCATCCTCACCCGGCAACATGAGATCGAGCACCACGAGATGCGGCGGGTCGCGCTGCAGCTTGCGGTCGAGCTGGCTCGCATCCGGCAACGTGCTGACCAGGAAGCCCTGTTCGTCGAGATAGCGCGACAGGAGGTCGCGCAAGCGGACATCGTCATCGACGACGAGGATCTTGTGAGGGGCTGGCTTGGTACTCATCCAATGGATTAAACGTGAGCTTGCCAGTATTGCCGGTACAACGCTTGTAACCGATTGTAACGCCCGCGCGCATCGGCAACCGTTGGTTGCACTCCGGTGCGCGTCCACCCGAACGCGCGCACGGAATGGAGTCCAACGTTGCAGAGGTCGCGCGGGTGGCTGCCGCTTGTTACAGATGGCTATCCCGGGATTCGAGACTCTACCAAGCCTCCCAACCATAAAAGGAAACCGCATGAACCCCCTGAACCCCCCGGCACGCAGCCCCCGCCATGGCACTGTCCGTACCTTCGCAACACTCGCTGCCATGTTGACGTTCAGCGTGGCCGGCACGGCGCTGGCGCAGCCGATGCGCCACGCCGGCGACGGCGCGGACTCGGTCATCGCGCACCTGCTGCAGGAAGCCAAGGGACGGCTCAACCTCAACACCTCCCAGCAACTCGCCTGGGACAATGCCGTGGCCGACACCAAGGCGGCACATCAGGCCGGCCGCGCCAATCGTGCGCGGGCGCGTGACGCGCTTTCCGCGGAGCTTGCCAAGGCCGAGCCCAATCTCGCCGCCGCCGCGGCGGTCAGCGATGAGGTGCAACAGCAAAACCATGCGCAACACATCCAGATTCGCAGCGAGTGGCTCAACCTGTATGCAACGTTCTCGTCCGACCAGAAGGCGGTGGTGAAGGACCAGCTTTCAAAGCGGATGTCCCGAATGCAACAGTTTCGCGAGAAGATGCAGGAGCGCTTCCAGCAGCGCCGCGGGCCGGGCGCCGCCGGCTGAAGTGGATGCCAGGCGCGCCACGCGTGGCGCGATGACGACGAAACCGGCTGATCTAGCCGGTTTCGTTTTGGGGATGCTCGAAGGATGGACGGTTGGCGGCGCGTCCTACGCAGCAAGCCCAATGATCGTAGATCGCTGTGCTCGCCAGCGCCCTAACAGGCTGCTACTGAGCTTTCCCAAAGTAAGTGACAAGACTCAATCGTCATCCCCGCGAACGCGGGGATCCATTTTCGCATGTAACACATGGATTCCCGCTTGCGCGGGAATGACGGAGCAGTTGTCATGCAGATTCGTAAGTGTCAATAACCGCCCTGGTCGTTGTTGATGCCCGTCGGACACTCCGGGCGTTGTCCCCATTGAGCATCACAGTATCGCGTGCGCACACGGTGCTCGCACCAGGTCCGGGCAAATATGGACTGCTCTGCACATCGCGCCAATGCCTGATTCAACGACGTAAGCATGCTATCGGGCCGCGGTTCGTCGAGCCGTAGCGGCGTCGGCGCGCCACTCGGAGTCGCGGTTTCCATTAACTTCGGTTGGGGAGGCTTTTGAAGCTCACTGCTCGCGGCTGGCACGAGCTTTTGCGTCGGATCTGCGGTTGCTTGCCGGGTGTCCTTTGCGCCCGAAGCTTGTTTCGCAGATGAAGATCGAGCCGAGCTCACGTGCCGGCGAACCCCGG
The DNA here is from genome assembly GCA_025355395.1 of Betaproteobacteria bacterium. Lineage (GTDB taxonomy): Bacteria > Pseudomonadota > Gammaproteobacteria > Burkholderiales > Casimicrobiaceae > CAIWHR01. Next base: position 574 of record JANXZT010000412.1, on the reverse strand, counting down.
AAGACGTATCGTTCGAGCGGCCGTTGGGCGCGCCAGCTTCCTTCATCACCGATGGCGGCGGTGTCCAGGTGGGCGCCGGCGAGTGGTCCCGGAAGGGGGCCGGCGCTGTGGGTTGCGCCGCAACGGGCAAACGCATGCCATCGGGACGATGAAAATCAGCGGTTACCGAGGCGATCCCTTGGGTCGGTAACGCGTCCGCACTCCGTTGATTCAAACTCCAGTTGGCAGGCACCGCAATGAAGGCGAGCATGGAGACCGATGTCGCGAATCTGGCTGAGCGGTGCGAGGGTGGGGCGATTACTACCGGCGCCGCCATGGATGCTCCCGCCGCCTGCGGCGACGAAACGCTCGACGTGAGTCCTTCCGTCCAGCGAGCGGCGGGTACCACCGGGAGGTCCAGTTGGCTGATCGTCTCCTGCTCGGCGCGCTTGATCGCCCCCAAGCACCCGGGACAAAGCTGGGTCGACCGCACTGCCGGGCGGCCACAAAGAGAGCATCTCATCGAACGACTTTCAACTCCGGCACCATGGATGCCGAGGGGTCGCACTCATGAATCCAAGTCGCTTCCGGCACA
>JANXZT010000349.1 GCA_025355395.1 Betaproteobacteria bacterium | reverse complement strand
CTGCGCGCGGCAAGGCCGGACAACTCCGGATGCAGCCCCGGGTTGGCGAGGGTGCCATCGACGCGGATCGGGCCACGCAGTGCGAACAGGCTGCCATCCTTTGGCTCGGCGATGAGGCGCAGCGCGAGCGACTCGGTGCGTAAATTGATCTGACCTTCGCCGTGAATCACGGTGTGCTCGGTATCGAGCACCATGGTCCGCGGATGCAGGACGCCATCCTTGGCGGTAAAGTCGGCCACCAGGCAGCGGATCGGAATGGCGCGATTGCCGCGCGCGAGCGCAATGAGCGAATTGGCGATGTCGAGATTGGCGAGGCGCAGCACGAGGTCGCTCATCGAACCGCCATTCATCGCCAGCACCAGGTTCCCGTCGGCGGACCCCAGCATCGCCGCCACCGAATTACCTTCCATGGCGAGACGGGTGCGGCCATCGACCGTGCCGGCGCTCTCTGTCGCGGCTTTCACGCCTGGGGCAATTTGATTGAGCTTCAGGCCGCGCGCCTGCACATCGGCCACCGTACGAATCGGGGCGCGCCGGGCATCCATCGTGATGCGCGCCGAGAGCTCGCCGCCGGCCGCGTTGAAATTGAGTGGGCGCAACGTCAACTGCCCGTGATCGAGTGCGAGGTGCGCGCTCATTCGGTGCAGCGGCAAATTTTCGTTGCGAATGGAGCGGCCCGTGAACTGGATGTCGGCGTCGGCTGCGTTGAGACGGTCGATCTGATAGTCGTTTTGCGCCAGCACACGATCGGGTGCGCGCTTGCCCGGCGTGCCGCCCGCGCCAATGAAACCGCCAAGATCGCGCAGGTCGAGACGATCGGAAACGAGGCTCCCTTTCATAAAGGGACGCTCGTGGCGCAAGTCGACGATGAAGTCCCCGGAAAGATCGCTGTTGCCGACTTGCCCCTTGAAACGATGCAGCGTCCAGGTGTGATTGCGGAAATCCAGATGGCCGCTTAGCCGGTAATCGGAGGTCACAGGAAATGGGAGGCCGGTCAGGGTGTAGAGCTCGGCCAGATCTTTTCCCGAAAGCACCAGGTCGAGATCGCGTGCACGCAGGTCGTTGGGGTCGGCAATGGTGCCACGCACCTTGACGTTCGTGGCGCCGACCTGACCCGTAACGTCGAGCGCGATGGCCGGGTCCTCCGTGCCGCGCGAGGCCCATCGGCCGCGGCCGGAGGCAGGCAGTCCGAACAGCTTGCTCGACGCAAGGGTGCCTTCCGCGCGCACCTGCAGGACCGGCGCCAGGGCGCCATTCGCGGACAGCGCGCCATTGAGGCGCGCCTGCGGATATTTACCGAACGCTGCCGGATCGAAATTACGCAGCGCAATCTTGCCCGAAAACGCGTGCTCGGGATTCATCGCCAGCGTGCCGCGTACCTCCGCGCTGCCGCCGCGGGAACTCGCGCGCGCCCGGGCGATGTCAATACGTTCGCCATTGGCTGTCGCATCCAGTGCAAAGGCCATCGCGCCATCGTGCGCGGTGAGCCGTATGTGTTGTCCATCGAGCGGGCCGTCCGCAGTGAGTGTTCCGGCGAGGCGGGTCGGGCGCAGCGCGGCGTGCAAGCCGTTAAGATCGAGCGCTGTTGTCTCGAGATGCCAGGCGGCGTCGTGGGCACCGATCGACCCGCTGCCGGCGAGCGATCCTGCGCTACCGAAATCCAGACGCAAGGCATCGAAGCGCCATCGTTCGGGTGCAGCGCCAAGATCGGTCGCAAGAGACGTAAGCGGGAGCCGCCCGTCGTCGAGCAGACCGGGGGCGCGGTTATCGATGGCGAGGTGCCCGCGCAACACATTGTCCGGCCCCGTGGTGGCCGTGAGGCGGCCATCGAGGGTGGCCGCCGGTAGGGCGTCGCCCAGATGGTGCGGATCGAATCCGTGTAGGGACGCGTCGATGGCGCGCACCGGCTGCGGTGTTATGGGCAACACCTGCAACGTGGCCTCGGCAACCGAGCTTTGCGCCGTGACTTTCACGCGGACTGCGAGGGTGTCGATGGTCCCCTCCGCGGTCGCGTGAATCGCAATGGGTGGCACTGTCGGGGCGTGCCCCTCGGGGAGCAGGCCGAGTGAAGCTTCCGCGGTGTGCGGCGCCCGCGTGGCGATGCTGCCGTTGCCCTCGAGGCGTCCCCATCGCGTCTGCAAGCGATGCAGTTGCAGCGTCCACGCGCGGCTGCCGAAATCAAGTGCGAAACCGACGTCCCCGTAGAATTGAGTGGCCCCTTGGGTGGGCGTGTATCGCAGCGTGGCGACCGCGACGTTGTCAAAGCGCAGGCGCCACGGGACATGCAACTCGTCGGGGATGCCCGCGTGGCCGGCGGGAGACGGTGTGCGCGTAATGTCGAGTGTGGCGGCACCGGCGCGATGGAATGCGAGCTTGCCCGCCAGGAGCCACCATGGCGCCCACGCCAACGTTACATCGTCGGCCGCGACTTCGAGCGCCGCGCCTTGCCAGCGCAGGCGATCGACGTGAATGCCGCCCAGGAGTGATCCCGTCAAATGCTCGAATGCGACGTTGCCGCGCGCCTGGACACGATCGCCAACCCAGATCAGCGTTGCTTCGCGGCCGAGTAGAAAGCCGCCGCCGATAACGAGCGCGAGCAGGGCGATGAGGGCGATGCGGGTACGGGTCATGAGATCGGGGACAAGGTTGGACTCGCAGGATCGAGCCCGCGACGGCACTTCGCTGTTAGTCCTGGGTTCCGCGCCAGTGGTTCGGCGAAAACTGCGGTCCTATTACGCAACCTCGCCGCAACCCAGCTTGGCAACGGCGCGCCGTGGCGAACCCGCGTAACGCCGTGTAAGGAATGGCGTCATGGGCGTGTAGTCAAATAGCGATCGGCACCACAGCCGAGCATTTGCTGAAGCGCTCGGCTTGGGCTTTGGCGTCGGCACCTGTGGGGATTACTGCAATGAGTGACAGCCGTGGCAACCCGTCGCACGAATGACGACATCGGAAGCTCCAACGTCAATCAATGTTGTAATACTCAATGATAGAAAAAGGGCACCGTTGCGGTGCCCTGGGGTCGCCCCTGCCGGCGTTCGCGGCCCTGCGGATTCAGAAGCAAAGACTCCCGAAGGAATGGCGACCAAATCCGCCGGCACATACCGATACCCGCGGGCCGTAGTAGACCGGTCCTCCGTAATACGGTCGGCCGTAATACGGATCGTATCCCCACGCGTAGGGTTGCGGGACGTAGTACGGCTGCGGAACGTATTCACGTTGCACAATCACCCGCGTCGGCTCGGGCGGTGTCAAACCGGCGATCTGACGCGCCAGCTGCCACCGGCGCCATTCGACCAGCCGCTGCGCCTCGTCCTCGCGGAGCTCTCCGCGACCCACGCGATCATCGACATCACGCCGGTAACGCGAGAGCTCCTGATCGAGGTTGGACATTTGCTCGACGCTCAGCGCGGGCAGGGGTGGCGGCGCGGATTGCGCGACGGCAGGCAGCGCTGTGCCGGAAAGGACGGCGGCGAGCGCCAGAGACAATACGGTGGGTTTCATTGCATTCCTCCAAGGCGACAATCGCGACGGCCGGTCAACTACAGCCGGTAGCGCTGGGAAGCGTACCGGGAGGGCCGATGAGGGCCCTGTCTGACCGCCTTTAAACCGCGCGCGACCGGTACATAACAGGCCCTGATCAGACCCGTTGGCCGCCGGTAGGGTTCCCGGCTCCCATCGCAACGCCGCAGCCCCGGTTGGCGTTGACGCGTCTTGCGACTCGGCAACGAAGTTATAGCCACAAAGCCTCAATCGTTTAGCGCGGGTCGGACGTATCCAGCCGATCGTAGCGGGCAAGTCGAGGAAAAAGCCGCATCCAGAGGCCAACGACCGCGAGCGTCCCCAAGCCGCCGATAACCACCGCCGGAACCGTGCCGAACCACGTGGCCGTCACGCCGGACTCGAATTCACCGAGTTGGTTCGACGCGCCAATGGACATGGTGTTGACCGCATTCACCCGACCTCGCATATCGTCGGGCGTGCCGAGCTGAACGAGCGAGGATCGGATCACCACACTCACCATGTCGGCAGCGCCCATCACCAATAGCGCCGCGAACGACAGCACGAAAACGGTCGAGACGCCGAACGCGATCGTGGCTGCACCGTAGACCGCCACCGCCGTGAACATGAGGCGGCCCACGCCCCCTTGCAACGGATGACGCGCAAGCCACAGCGCCATCGCCAGGGCGCCCACCGCCGTCGCCGAGCGCAGGATGCCTAGCCCCCACGGTCCGATATGCAGGATGTCGCGTGCGTAGACGGGAAGCAATGCGGTCGCACCGCCAAGAAATACGGCGAACAGGTCCAGCGAGATGACACCCAGCATCACCGGATGGCCACGAATGTAAGCAATCCCCTTGAAGAGCGATGCAAGCGTTGCCGGCGTCCGCTTCCCCGGCGCATGATCGACGCGCATCCGGCTCATCAGCACCACCCCGGCCGCGTAGAGTGCCGCGCATACGGCATAGACCGTCGGCGGGCCGAATGCAAACAGCATCCCACCCAGCGCCGGTCCCCCAATCACCGCGGCCTGGGTGGCGCTCGCGCTGGCGGCAATCGCGCGTGACAGCTCGCGCTGCGGAATCAATGCGGGCAGCAGGGATTGCATCGCGGGATTCTGAAACGCGCGTGCGGCGCCGATCACAACAACCGCGCCGAAGATGGCGAACTGGGTGATCTCTCCCATGGCGCTTGCCATCGCCAGCGCCATCGAGGCCAGGATGCCGATCGTCATCGTGATCCTGGAAATCTGCCGCCGGTCGTAGCGGTCGGCAACATGACCGACGATGAGCACCAGCGCGATCGATGGCATGAATTGCGCCAAGCCAATGAGCCCGAGATCGAGCGGGCTGCTCGTGAGGTCGTAGATGTGCCAGCCGACGGCCACCGCGAGCATCTGGTACGCCATCATCGTCGCCACGCGCGCCAGCCAGAAATGCGCGAAGGCCGGGTGGCGCAGAACGGAATCGGAAGACAGAAGCGACAAAGGCGACCGGCGAGTGAGCGACCGGGCTCGCGCACCGGATCAGGAGAGGACGCATTATCGCGGGTCAACCGGAATCGGCCAAACGCTTCGGTGCGCGCGACTGCGTTCCAGCCTTTGCTGCGGCTATCGAGGATCAGCCGTCCACAAAGCTTCGGTCATTCGCGCGCGGGGCACACGCCAAGCGGGAATCCAGCGTCTGGCCATGGCCACTGTCAGTCTTGAAGGCTGACGCGCGGGGGAGGGCCCCGGTATCAGCGCTTCGAAGCACCCGCCGTAGCGGCGCTCGGGTGGCGGATCTGGGTCATCGGAGTAAGTCCGCCCAGAACGTTCTCGATCGAAAGGTTGGTGGTGCCACCTTCTCCGAACCGGTACACCACGGCCGGGCAGGTGTCCGCTTCGGCAAAGAGCAGATACTGTCCCGCCGCGCGAAGCGCCTCGCGTTCGCGGTCGCCTTCGAGGCTCATGTCCACGGGTGGAAAATTCCCGCGGTACACAACGTTGCCCGAGCGATCGAAGAGCGTGTAGCAGGTGAACGCCTGTGCCGGCGTGCCGATGAGCATGAGCGTCGCCATGGTGGCGCCGGCAATGAGCAATCGATGCATGGCTTCTCTCCTTCTTTCCGCGCGTTCAAGAGTAGCAGGTTTGCGGCATTGCCTTTTCAAGCCCGCACGCAATCGCGACCGGGGCGACCCGGCCGTCCGACGGTGGCATTATGGTGCCAATCGCGGCGAATGGCGCGCATTGCTGCCGGACGGTCAGTGCGGCCTGATGCGGATGTTGCATATCGGCGCGAAAACCGCGCGCTTCATCCACCTAAGGCGGTCAGGGAGGATTTCTTTGCCCGTGAAGCGTAGCGCCGGCTTGCTCGTCCACCGCCGCCGCGGTGAGTTGGTGGAGGTTTTTATCGTCCATCCCGGTGGCCCCTACTGGCGGAATAAGGACGACGGTGCGTGGTCGTTGCCCAAGGGCGAGTACGGTGAAGACGAGGACGCGCTGACGGGAGCCCGCCGCGAGTTCCTGGAGGAAACGGGCATCGAGATCGAAGGTGAATTCACCCCGATGAAGCCGGTCCGCCAACTCGGTGGCAAGCTCGTGCAGGCCTGGGCTGTCCCGGGGGACTTCGACGCGGCGACCATCAAGAGCAATACCTTTGCCATCGAATGGCCGCCACGCTCCGGGCGCATGCAGTCATTCCCGGAGGTGGATCGCGGCGGCTGGTTCACGCTGGAAACCGCCGCGATCAAGCTGATCCGGGGGCAGCGGCCGCTGCTCGATGAGTTGCGGCAGTTTCTCACCGGTGATTGACGACCTCGCTCTCGATGGCGATGGCGATAACGATAGCGATGCGATTGCGATAACGAGGGCGATGGCGATGGCGGCGTTAGACTGGTCACTTCAGGCTGCGGCGCGGCGTTTTGCGTTCAAGCGGCAGTGATTTCGCGAAGGAGAATGCAAATGCCAACCATGCGCGTGATGATGTTGCTGGTCATGCTTCTGGCCGCCACCGTCGCGCCGGCGGTCACATCGGAAGTGCGTTACTTCGACGTAGCGAAGGGGGCGCATCCGCATGACGTTGCGGCCGCGCCTGCGGCGGACGGCCCGGTTTATTACACGGCGCAGTCCACCGGCAAGCTCGGCATCCTCGATCCACGCACGGGAAAGACCGAGGAGATCGCGCTGGGTCGCAACTCGGCGCCGCATGGCGTGATCGTCGGCCCCGATGGCGCACCATGGATCACGGACGGCGGCCAGAACGCGATCGTGCGTTTTGATCCAAAGACGCGCGAGGTGCGCGCGTGGCCTCTGCCCAGGGACGCGGGTTCTGCCAATCTCAACACCCTGACATTCGACGCTGCGGGACGGGTCTGGTTTACGGGTCAGAATGGCGTGTACGGCCGGCTCGACCCGAAAACCGGCGACGTGCAAGTCTGGAAAGCGCCGCGCGGACGAGGCCCGTACGGTATCGCGACCACACCCTCGGGTGATGTGTATTACGCCTCCCTTGCCGGCAATTACATCGCCCGCATCGATACCGCGACCGGAGCTGCAACGGTGATCAAGCCGCCAACGCCCAATCAGGGCGCGCGCCGGGTGTGGTCCGACTCAAAGGGCAGGCTGTGGGTAAGCTACTGGAATACCGGTCATGTCGGCACGTACGATCCTGCCACAAGAAATTGGCGCGAATGGAAGTTACCCGGCAGCGCGCATACGTACTCGGTATGGGTCGACGATTCCGACAAGGTGTGGCTTACCGACTGGAGCAGCAACGCCATCGTGCGCTTCGATCCGGTGACGGAGCAATTCGAGACCTTCGAATCCAACCGCCCCAACGCTTCGGTGCGGCAGATGCTCGGGCGCAAGGGTGAAGCCTGGGGTGCCGAGTCGGGGAACGACCGCCTGGTGATGGTGCCGATGCATTAGTTTTCCGATGCTACACTTCAATTTGAATGATCATCAAATCGCTCCTCGATACCGATCTCTACAAGTTCACCATGATGCAGGTGGTGCTGCATCATTTTCCATCGGCGCAGGTGGAATACCGGTTCAAGTGCCGCAATCAGGGCGTCGACCTGACACCCTGCCTCGGCGAGATCAAGGAGCAGATTCGCGCACTGTGCCGGCTGCGCTTCACACCGCGCGAGCTCGATTACCTTCGCGGCTGGCGTTTTTTCAAAAGCGACTTTGTCGATCTGCTCGGGCTTTTCCAGCTCGACGAGCGCTTCATCGATGTCTCGCGTTTCTCGCCCGATTCGAACGAGATCGACATTACCATCAAGGGACCGTGGCTTCATACGATCCTGTTCGAAGTCCCGGTCCTGGCGATTGTGAGCGAAGTCTATTACCGGCATACGCAGCCCGGGACCGGCCTCGCCGAGGGTCGACGCCGGTTGGCGGCCAAGATCGAGCAGATCAACGCAGTGAAAGACCCCGAATTTCGCATCGCCGACTACGGCACACGCCGCCGTCTTTCGCGCAGCTGGCAGGACGAGGTGATCCGCACCTTGCGCGACGCGATCGGCCCGAAGTTCGTGGGCACGAGCAATGTGCGCTTCGCGATGGATCACGGGCTCACGCCACTGGGCACCATGGCGCACGAGTATCTGCAGGCCTGCCAGGCGGTGGGCCCGCGGCTTCGCGATTCACAGACCTTCGCCTTCAACATGTGGGCGCGCGAGTACCGTGGCGACTTGGGGATCGCGCTGTCCGACGTCTGCGGCATGGATGCGTTCCTGCGCGATTTCGACCTCTTTTTCTGCAAGCTATTCGATGGGGTGCGCCATGACTCGGGCGATCCGTTCGAATGGGGCGAGAAGCTGATCGCCCACTATCAGAAAGCGCGCATCGACCCGCTCACGAAAACGATGGTCTTCTCCGACTCGCTCGATGTTCCACTCGCCATCCGGCTGTTCGAATATTTTCGCGGGCGCATGCACACCGCATTCGGCATCGGCACCAATCTCACCAACGATGTCGGTCACGATGCGTTGCAGATCGTGATCAAGATGACGCGCTGCAACGGGCAGCCGGTGGCCAAGATCAGCGACGAGCCGTCGAAAACGATGGGTTACGACCCTTCCTACGTCGCGTATCTTCGCGAGGTCTTCGACGTACCCGAGGAAGAGCCGCCGGCGTCGGATCCACGCTCGCACGCCGCCGGGCATGCGGTGCACCTGCATTGATGCCACGGCGTGTTCGCTGCGCCGTACCGAATCGTTCGCGTAGAGTGAGCGCATGGCGACCTCATTGACGGGTTCCCCCGCTTCGGGGGCCTCCGCACGTCCCTCGGATAGCGCCCCCAACCGCGCTCCCGACCGCCGGTTGCGGCTCGAAGACATCCTGAAGCTCATGGTCGCGGACGGCCTCGTCGCCCCCGCCGATGCGGACACCCTTGCGCGTTCGAGAACGCGGCGTTTCGAGCATCCGCTGGAGATGATCGCCGACCAGAAGTGGAAGTCGCTCGCGCCGCCGTACAAGAGCGTCACGCTGGATTGGCTGGTCGAGTGGCTGGGTTCCAAGCTCGGCGTTCCCTCGCGCCATATCGACCCGCTCAAGATCGACCTGGGCGCCGTGACGCAGACCATGTCGAATGCCTACGCCGAGCGCTACTGCGTCCTGCCCATCGAGGTCACGCGCGATACGCTTACGGTAGGCACCGCCGAGCCGTTCGTGCGTGCGTGGGCGGACGAGCTCGAGCAAATCCTGCGGCTCAAGGTCGAGTTCGTCTTCGTCAATCCGGTAGACATCCGCCGCTACATCGGCGAGTTCTTCAGTCTCGCGCGGTCGATGAAGAAGGCGCAGGAAACCTCGCGCGGCGATATCTCGCTGGCCCGCAATTTCGAGCAGCTCGTCGAGCTCGGGCGCAGCGGCCACATCGATGCCAACGACAGGCATGTGGTCCACATCGTCGATTGGCTGTGGCAGTACGCCTTCGAGCAGCGCGCCTCCGACATCCACATCGAGCCGCGGCGCGAGGCCGGACTGGTGCGCTTTCGGATCGACGGCGTGCTGCACCAGGTCTATGCCATCCCCACCCCGGTGCTCCTCGCCATGACCTCGCGGGTGAAGCTCCTTGCCCGCATGGAGATTGTCGAAAAGCGCCGCCCCCAGGATGGACGCATCAAGACGGTTACACCGGACGGCCAGGAAATCGAGCTGCGCATTTCGACCATGCCGACGGCTTTCGGCGAGAAGATCGTGATGCGAATCTTCAGTCCCGAAGTGCTGGTGCGCGATTTTGTTGAGCTTGGCTTCACGGCCGAAGACCGGCAGCGCTGGGAGCGCATGCTCGGAGAGCCCAACGGCGTGCTGCTGGTCACCGGGCCGACGGGCTCAGGCAAGACCACGACGCTCTATTCTTCGCTGCGGCAGCTCGCGACCCCGGAGGTCAATGTCTGCACTATCGAAGACCCGATCGAAATGATCGAGCCGGCCTTCAACCAGATGCAGGTGCAGCAGGCGATCGGCGTGGATTTCGCACACGGTGTGCGCACGCTGCTGCGCCAGGACCCGGACATCATCATGGTCGGCGAGGTGCGGGACCGCGATACCGCGGACATGGCCGTGCAGGCCGCGCTGACCGGGCATCTCGTGTTGTCGACGCTGCACACCAACGACGCGCCGACGGCGGTAACGCGCCTGCTCGACCTTGGCGTGCCCCCTTATCTCATCAGCTCGACGCTGCTTGGCGTGATGGCCCAGCGCCTGGTGCGAACGCTTTGCCCGCATTGCAAGCAACCGGGCGATCCGCCCGACGATGAGACGTGGCGGATGCTGACTTCACCCTGGCGCGCCGAAAAGCCGACGCAGGTGATGGTGCCGGCCGGCTGCATCGAATGCCGCATGACCGGCTATTTCGGCCGCATCGGTCTCTACGAGATCATGACGATGACACCGGCGATTCGCCGGATGGTGTCCCACGACGCCGACGACTCGAAGATCCGCGAGCAGGCGTACAAGGAAGGCATGAAGCCGCTTCGCGTATCCGGGACGGCGAAGATCGCGGCGGGGTTTACCTCCGCCGACGAAGTGCTGAAGGTCGCACCGCTGGCCTAGCGGTTCCTTGATGCGTTTGTCAAGCCACGCACCGGTATGGCACGACTACCGGGCGGGCGGCGAGGGTGCCACGTCGGCGGGAGCGGGAATCGTTGGCACAATCTCCGGCGTCACACCCGACAGCCTCGCGAACGTCGAGCGGACCAATGCGAATGCGTCATCGAATAGGTCAGGACGGTAGTGCACCAAGCCGGCAAGGGCGCCGGCCATGCACAGCAACAGCAGGACGCGCACGGTGACCGCCGCCGAATCGCCCGCGTGCCAACGCGTGTATTCATGCGTGTACCCGACAGGACGTGACGAATCCGGCGCGTGCGCAGAGGCCGCATCGGCATCGGTGACATCCAGCGCCATGGGGGCGTCGCTGATGAAATGAAAGGGCGTTTCCAAGGCGTTGGCATCATCGTGCGCAATTTCCGGCGTCGGCACGCGGGTCGCCGCAGCGCTGTCGGCGGAGGACGCCGGCTTGGAATAGGCCGCGACGATCGTCGACTGCGGTCTTGCGGGCGTTGGCGTATGGCCGGCAGGGCGCCGCGGGAGACCCGGCGGCGGCACACGTATTGCCGCTCCCGAATTTCCGGCCGCCGTGTCGCGCTCCTCCAGCGCGCGCGGCGTCATCGGCGCGCCACACTTATAGCAGTTGGCCACGCCGGGCTCGTTGATCGCGTCACACTGCGCGCATTCGCGCAGATGCACCCGAGCGCCGCATTCGTTGCAGTACTTCGCGCCCATCGGGTTGCGGTGGCTGCACACCGGACACACGACCGGCAAGACCGCGGGCTCTCCCGCCGGAACTGCGCTTGCGGGTGGTGGGGAAGAAGAGGTGGAGGACATGGATTGTGAATGCTGCCAGCCTCTGCAATGATAGACCGCATCATTATGGTCAGAGCACTGCCTGCCTATTCGGCAGCAATCGCACTCTTCTGTAGTCCATCCCCTACACCTCTTCCCGCCGGGGCCCCAGTGGCGCGACGAGCGCCCGCACGCGGTTGGCGTCGCCGCCTTATCCGCCACAGCCCTACACCCGCGTCAGCCATTTCCCTACCCGCGTTCGTCGCGACCGGTGACACCGCCCGAGACCTGGATCGCCTAATCTTGATCGGCATGTTTTTGGTAACGCGACGGATTGCCGGCCCATGGGCTCGCATCCATCCAATAACTTCTAGGGAGTACCAGATGAACAAGCTCACTGCAGCCGTCATTGCCGGAACGTTTCTGACTTTTGGGGGGTCCGCGGTCGCCGCCGACGCGTTGCGCCATCCGATCGAGACGACGAAGGAAAAAGTCCGCGCCGAGAAGGCGGAGGACCGACAGGAGGACCGCGGGGAGGCACGCTACCACGCTGCCAAGAAGGAAGCGGAAGCCACCTACAAGGCCGCCAAGGGTCATTGCCAGGAGATGAAGGGCGCTGAAGAACGTACTTGCAAGGCGCAGGCCAAGAACGAGTACAACAGCACCGTGAAGGAATCGAAGGCGATGTATGCGCAGGCCAGGAAGGATGCCCACGCGACCGGCGAAATCTCGACCACCAAGCGTTAAGCTGCCCTCTCGTCGCCCGGTGGGGAAAGCGACGGGAAGCGAGCCAAGCGCCCAGCCGTTGGGCGCTTTTTTTACCGTCCGCGATCCAAGGGACCTTATTGTGCACACGGCGCATGCTGCGTTCGCCGGTACATCCCGCATGGCGGGCACCGGATTTCACTCAATATTGCGGCAGGCCGGCGGTTGGGCGGCAACGAGCGCTATTCCGATCTGTTCCAGCCCTATGGGGGCTTTCCGGATGGCGCACGGATCGAAGCCGGGCTTATCATGATGCCGGAGCTTTCCGGCGTCGGCTTCGAGGGTCGGATCTCATCCGGTCATGCGCGAGCTCGCGCAATAGCGCCGTCGGCGGAGGATGGGCATGGCGAGATATCGAAAAATCATGGTGGCTTACAACGGTGCCGACGAGTCGCGCGCCGCGCTGGAAGAAGCGGCAGGGTTTGGCGCCGATCCCGAAGTCGAGATGCATGTCGCAGCGGTGATGAACACCGCGGCGTATCTGGTGGCCGGCGAATATCTGCCGGAAATGACCCTGGCCGCAGGCCGGGATGAACTGCAGGCGGACATGAAAGCCGCCGAGTCACGGCTTGCTGCCCGCGGGCTCAGGGTGCAATCCCACTTCGTGATCGGCGAGCCCGTGGATGTCATCGCGCGGCTGGTCGAAACCCTCGGCATCGACCTTCTCATACTCGGCCACTCACGGGCGAAATCGTTTGCCATGCGCTGGTGGCGGGGCTCGGTCGACACCATGCTGATCGAGCGCGTGCGCTGCAGCATTCTGGTCGCCGCGGATGTGAAACGCTGACGTGCGGCGCTTGGGCGCGACCGCGGCGGCGTCGATGGTTGCGGTGGCGTGGGCGCTGCTGGCGGGTGGATGCGCAGCCTTTACTGCGCCGGATACTGCATCACCTTCGCGCATCTGGGATGTCCATGGGGAGGCCTTCATCGCCGAGCCGGTGCTGCTCGCGCGCCTCGCATCGGTGCGGTTTCGGCTACTGGGAGAGGTGCATGACAATCCGCTTCATCACCGCCTTCGCGCCCGGCTCCTCGCCGCCATGGCCGCGCGGGGCGCTCATCCCGCGGTGGTGTTCGAACAATTTGACCTGGGACAAGACGATGCGCTTGGCCGCGCGCAACGCGAGCAGACGACCGCGGACCGCCTGGCCGAGGCGGGCGCCCTCGATCGTCGAGCGTGGCAGTGGCCGTTGCACAGGCCCATCATCGAGGTCGCGCTTGCCGCCCGCCTGCCCATTTACGCCGGTAATGCGACCCGGGCGATGCTCGAGGACGTGACCAGGAAGAGCGATCTTTCTACGCTGCCGAGGGCTTGGCAAGCCCTCCTTGCCAATTCTCACTGGACGGCGCGGCAGGCGGCACTCTTGCGGGAGGACATCGTGGAAGGTCATTGCGGCAAGCTGCCGGACGCGATGGTTCCGCATCTGGTGCTCGCCCAGCGGGTTCGCGACGCAGCAATGGCAGAGGCACTGCTGCATGATGCGAATGACGATGGCGCCATCCTCATCGCCGGCAATGGTCATGCCCGGCGGGACTTGGGCGTTCCGGTGTACCTTGGTGATGCCGCCCGGAACACCGTCAGCGTCGGCTTGATCGAAGTCGAACCGGCGCCGTTGCAGACCATCGATGGGGCACGCACGGCGGCGATGAAAGTTTCGGGATTCGATTACGTGTGGCTTACGCCCGAAGCGCCGCGCGACGATCCTTGCGCTGCACTGGCCATTTCCCCGCGGCCTGAAGGCGTGACAACCTCGTTGGGCGGGATAACCTCACCGGTACCGCCTGCCCGGCGCAGGTAAACCGATTTTTCTGGACAGGAGTCATCATGAACGAAGAAACCTTTAACCTCAGTATCCGCAAATTCCTGAAAGTGGTCGGCGTCGGCTCTCAACGCGAAATCGAGCACGCCGTGGCCAAGGCCATGGCGGCCAAAGCGATCGCCGGTGATGAGACATTCCCCGCTACGGTGCAGCTTACGGTCGCTGGATTGAAGCTCGATGTGCGCTTCGACGGCGAAATCCGGCTGGGCTAGAACGAGCGGGTTCGCGATCTGCGATATCGAGTTTCCGAGTTTCATTCGCTCGTGGTCCCCACGATGCGTTGTTCGATGGCGTCGAACGTCATCTGATACGCCGACGTGGGTCCGCTTTCGGCATCGAGTGTCGCGGCAAGCTCCCGCGCACGACGGAGCGGGGCAGCGAGCGCCTGACGAACCTCGAGCGGAAGGGGTCCGTCGGGCACCGATTCAAGGATCGATGCCAGCGCTTCCATCACCGCGATGAGAGCATCCTTCGTGGATTCGGGGGTGGCTTTGGTATCCGCCATGAGTGTTTCTTTCTGAACTTGAGCGGGAGGTTCGATCGGTAACGCCATGGTGGGTATTTACATTGCGTTGGACCGGGGCAATTTCAAACGTGACACCACCACATCGTCATCCCTGCGAACGCAGGGAACCCTGTTGACCTGGTCCGGACCCGTCCCCTGAAATTTAACCGATTTAGGATATGAAAAATGGATTCTCGCGTGCGCGGGAATGACGGTGCTGGGACGGTGCTGGTAGTGATTCGCCGAGCCAACGATTCGCCGAGCCAACGCGATGGCCCGATACACCACACCGTCATCCCTGCGAACGCAGGGAACCCTGTTGACCTGGTCCGGACCCGTCCCCTGAAATTTAACCCATTTAGGATATGAAAAATGGATTCCCGCGTGCGCGGGAATGACGGTGCTGGTAGTGATTCGCCGAGCCAACGCGATGGCCCGATCCCACGGTTCCGGGCAATGACGGCATACTGTCACGCATTTGCGCAATCATCGATAAATCAGCCGGCGCGCGCCGGCAGGGCCTTCCTTGGCAACGGTGCTCCCTTGCGGGCGCGATGAAGAACGTAGCGTGCCAGATCCTCGCCCTTGAGTGTCAACCGTTGCGGCTTGCCGCGCACGGTGACAGGCACCGCTAGCGCATCGCGGTAGAGTCCCATCCACGCCAGCCGTTCACCCTTGTCGAGCTGTATCAGCACGGTACCGCGCCCCTTGTCCTGTCGCTTCACCTCGTCGAGCGCGAAGCACAACAGCTTGCCATTGGTCGCCGCACATGCGACCCACGGCGCGGCATCGAAAAGATCGTCTCCGGCCGCATCCACACGCGCCGGGGGCAGCATCGCCTCGCCTTCTTCCAGGGTCATGAACGCCTTGCCGGCACGATGGCGTCCCACCAGCGCGGAGAATGGCGCCATGTAGCCATAGCCGCCCGAGTTGGCAAAAAGATAACGTGCGGCGGGCTCCGCCGACAACATGTATCGCGCCTTGCCGCCGTCCTGCAATTCGATAATCGACGTAATCGGCACGCCGTCGCCGCGACCGCCGGGAATCTCGTGCGCATCGACTGCGTATGCGCGGCCCTTGCTGTCGATGATGACCACCGCCCGGGTGGTGCGTGTCTCGACCGCCGCCCCCAGGCTGTCGCCCGCCTTGAACGTGAGCGCGCCGTGATCCAGCGCATGTCCGGGGCGAGCGCGGATCCAGCCGTTGCGGGAAATGATGATCGTCACCGGCTCATCCGGAACCGAGACGGTGGTCTGGATGGCGGTGGCGCGCGCCACGGGATCGAGCAGGGTGCGGCGGTCGTCGCCAAATTTGGCCGCGTCGGCTTCGATTTCCCGGACGATGAGCTTGCGCAGCGCCTTGTCGCTCGCCAGCAGCGACTCCAGGCGGCCGCGCTCGCTCACGAGCTCCTTGAATTCCTGCTCGATGCGCACACCTTCGAGGCGCGCGAGCTGGCGCAACCGGATTTCAAGAATGTCCTCGGCCTGGACCGGCGTGAGCGCGAACCGAGCGACGAGATCGGCCTTGGGATCGTCGGCTTCGCGAATGACCTTGATCACTTTCTCGATATTGAGAAAGGCGATGCGCCGGCCTTCCAGGATGTGAATGCGCGCCTGCGCCCGCTCCAGCGCAAAGCGCGTGCGCCGGACGACCGTAGCCACCCGATACGAAGCCCATTCGGCAAGGATTTGCGGCAGCCCCTTCTGCTGGGGGCGGCCATCCGGGCCGAGCATGGTGCAGTTGACCGAAAAGCTCGTCTCGAGGCTGGTATGCGCGAAAAGCACGGCCATGACCTCCTCTGGACGAACCTTGCTCGTGCGCGGCTCGAGCACCAGACGGATCTTTTCCTTCTGCCCCGATTCGTCGCTGGCACGCTCGATGACGTTGAGCACCACCTGC
>JANXZT010000320.1 GCA_025355395.1 Betaproteobacteria bacterium | reverse complement strand
CGGCACCGATGAGGCCAGAACGTCGACCGGCACGGTTTGCAGCAGCGTGCGCGCCCCGCCGCTGTGGTCACTGTCAAGATGCGACACGATCATGGCGGAAAGGCGACGGATGCCCGCCGCCCTCAGGAAAGGCGCCACGATCCGGCCGCCGGCGTTGGCGTCATCGTTGTATCGCGGGCCAGTATCGTACAGCAACGCATGCCCGCTGGTTTGCACCACCACCGCCAAGCCTTGGCCCACATCCAGCACCGTCATGCGAAACGCGCCAGGGGGCGGCGCGGCCGGGCGCACCAGGAACAGCGGCAACAGCCACAGGCCGCCGAGCGAACGCAGCGGTACACCCCGCGGCGCCAGAAGCCACAGCACGCCGATCATCGCCACGGGAATCGTCCATGCGGACGGCGCATGCTGTTGCCATGTCGTGCCGGGGAGCGCCGTGAGCGCTTCGAGTGGCCACATCAGCCACGCGAACACCGCATGCGCCGCGCGCCATAGCAGGTCGACCGGCAGCACGATCGCGGTCAGCGCCAGTGGCACGACGGCAAACGTGACGACGGGAATGGCAATGGCATTGGCCACCGGCGCGATGACCGACACCTGTTGAAACACCGCCAGTGTCATCGGCACCAGCCCGATGGTGACGACTGCCTGGGCGTGAGTGGCCGTCCGCAACGTGCGCAGCAGTGCAGCACCGCGGGAAACCGGCACCGAATGCAGGCGGCCGCTGCCGCTATAGAGCAACAACCCGACGGCCCCGAATGAAAGCCAGAACCCCGGCGTGAGTCCTGCCCAGGGATCGAATGCCAGCACCACGGCGAGCGCCCACAGCCAGACCGTGCGCGCCGTTCCGGGCCGGGCTACCCACAGGCCAATGGCGGCCACGATCAGCATGATGAGGGTTCGTTGGGCGGGGACTTGGGCGCCCGCCAACAGCACGTAACCGAAGGCGGCGACCGAACCGATCAATGCCGCCAGCCGATGCGCAGGCAGAAGCGTCGTCAGGCGCGCACTGCGGCGCGCGATGCCGTGTGCGGCGCCCGCGGCAATCGCGGCGAACACCGTGACGTGCAGACCGGAGATGCTGATGAGATGGGTGATGCCGGTGCGGTTGAACACCAACCACTGTGCCTCGGGGATGGCGCGTTGCTCGCCGATGGCCAGCGCAACAATCACTCCGGCATAAGGCGCATCTCCGAGCGCGTGCAGCGCGCGCTCCCGCACGTTTTCGCGGGCGCGCTGCACCCAGTCGGTGGCGCGACCCGCGAAGGCGTCGAGTCGCGCGTTGTCGCCTTGTGGCCGCACGTAGCCGGTGGCCCGCAACCCGTTGTCGAGAAGCCACGCCTCGAGATCGTAGCCGTGGGGATTGACGGTGCCATGCGGGCGCTTCAGGCGCACCACCAGCCGCCAGCGTTCACCGGCTCGAAGGATCGGCACCGCATCCTTGGCATCATCGGTGCGCAACGGCGGATACCACGCCAGCGAGATGCGCTCCGGGACCCTCGCCCCGGAAGTCAGGACGCGCTCGACCGCAAGCGCGAACCGTGTTCCACGCGGCGAAGCATGCGGCAGGTCGTCGATCACGCCGACGATTGCCAGGTCGATGTCTTCCCACTGTTCCGGCAGGGCATCGGCCAAACGGAGCTCCGCGCGCCACGCGGCAATGCCAAAGCCGAGCGCCGCTGCTGCGGTACCGGCCACGATCAGTCGAACGACCTGCACCCAGACTGCGCCCGCAACCGGCATCGCGCGCCACGCGACGCCGTTCGAGGCGATGCAAACTACCGCGGCCGCAATAATCCACACCGAGCCGGCGGGCAAGGCGGGCTGCCACTGCAGGGCGATGGTGCCGGCGGCAAAGCCTGAGAGCGCGGCGGACAGTACAGGCATCGGGATGCCCGCGCGGCAATGATTCAACGGAGGGTGGTGAAGGCCGATGCCGGCGCGCGAGCCTCGTTACTGTAGGCGGCAGACGCGCCTCACGACTATCGGTCGGACGGCCGAGTGCCGCTTGGGGGCAGATGACGATCGCCCAGGTGCTACGTCAGGTCATGCGTTGTCCCGCTTTGCTGGCAGCCGATGGGCTTGCTGTTCCAACCGCGGCGATGGGCTCACCCACCACCAGGCAGATGTCCACCGCCCCGGGCTTGGGATGCGCTGCTACGGCCATCACACGTGCGCTCGCCGCATCGGCCTCCTGGCCCACAGGATGTAGGTTGAGCTTCTGCCGCCCGAACGCCAGCGCCACGCGGCCGTTGCCGAAGGTCACTTCCCTCATGCCCAGCACTTCGGTATAGAAGCGCACCGTCGCCGCGACATCGCGACAGGTGAGCACGAGAT
>JANXZT010000309.1 GCA_025355395.1 Betaproteobacteria bacterium | reverse complement strand
GGTGATCGACGCAGACGGCGCGATGAACCACGCCGCGATCTATCCCGACGGTACGCTCGACGGCATCATGGTCGCGCTCGACCGGATGTGCGCGGGGTCGGCTCGCACGCCGCCCACATCGCGCTCGGCATGGGCGCCGAGGTGTGGGTTCTCGATCGCTAACTCGCCTGTGCCTCGGGTTCCAGCGCATCGGCCCAGACTTCGAGCAGCACTTCGCGCAAGGCGACGAGCAGCGGATCGGCGTCACGGTCGGCGGCGTGGACGAGCCACAGTTGCGTCGTCACCTTCGAACCCGGCCAGATCGCGGTACGCCTGGCCTTGGTCGATTGCGCCGCAATTTCCGCGCGGATCAGGCTGACGCCGACCCCTGATTCGACCAGATTGACGATCACCGACTCGTTGTCGGCTTCGATGATTCGCTGCGGTTGCGCACGATTCCGGAACAACTCCCGCACTAATTGCCGATGCGAACTCGGTTCCGGTGCCACGATCCAGGGGCGCTCGGTGAGCGCATCCCACGACGCGTCGGCCAGCTCATCCGCCCAGGCGATCGGCATCGCCACGCGATAGCACATGTCGCGCAGGGGAATGGAGCGCAAATCGGCTGCAGGTAGCGCGCCGAAGTAGAAACTCGCGTCCAGCGTCCCGTCACGCACCTTGGCCAGCGCGTCGCTCGACATCAGTTGATGCAACTCCAGCTCGATTTGCGGGTAGCTTTCGAGCGCGCGAACCAGCAAATCACCCACGCGCAGCACCGCAGGGTCGAGCACCGTTCCGAGTTTGAGATGCCCCGTGGGCTGTCCGCGCAACTCCTGTGCGGAATGCTGCAAGTGTTGAACCGCGCCGATGATCTGCTCGGCTTCGGACAACAGCTGGCGTCCTGACAGGGTCAAGGCCATGCCCAACGACGTCCGGTCGAACAGGCTGACGCCGAACTGCTCCTCAAGCGCCTTGATGTGGCCGGAAATCGCGGGCTGGCTTAAATGCAACGCTTCAGCCGCCCGCGTGAGATGGGCAAATTTAGCGACGGTGACAAAAGAACGCAGTTGATTGAGGTCCATAGCAATCCCTTTCAGGGCCTCCCACAGCTGGAGTCAAGGGCCAATTTATTGCGTTGCACCATGAGCTTGGCATCTCATCTTCCCCGCTGATCGCTGCCATCCAAACATCTGATTGGATTTGTACTCCCGACTTCAGTAAAAATATAACCTTCCTCGCGAAAGGATTATTGATTAACACCTTACAGAGGTCATCACGATCATGAAAGCAAGCGCCACCCCCGTTTATTTCACCTCTTCGGAGCAATGTCCGCGGTCCAGCAAAGGCTTAACCAAGGGTGACGAGCCCGATTATAGCGCAACTTTGCTGCATCGCACCACCGCGTTGCCGATATGGCCTCCCCATGTCAACCATTTCGCGCTCGAGCGCCTCGCGCGCGAGGCGCGCCAAGACTACATCGGGAGGCTATTCCGTCGCGCGCAAAAGGCCATCACGGCCCGATTCGCACCCGGGCGTCCCAGGGCAAAAACTGCTCGCGCCATGACCGACATCAATCAGGAGAACGCATGAACATCGTAACCAGATTTTTCCAGCGCCTGGCCGCCAACGTCCATCGCATTGAGCGCGAGCGGCGCGAAGGCTACCTCGCCGGCGCGACCGACATCCACGACTTGGAGCGGCGCATGCGAGAGCTCGAGCGTCCCTCCGATCTTTGGTCCCGCTGAGCACAGCGCTTGCGCAACCCCACTAAGGAGAGAATCTGATGCATGAGATTTACATGCTCGCCGTCCTGGTCCGCGGATCACGATCACCGGCAGCGGCGCGAACGCGCGACGAGCGCATCCGTGAGGAGCAGGCGTTCTATGACCTCCACGCCAGAGACCGCAGCGCGAAGTCCGGCTTCAGGCGGTTCGCGCCGGCGCCACTCGTGCTCGCCGCTTCAGCAGCCGTAATGACCGTGACGGGACTCACGCAGCTCCTGTTGCGCTGAGCCTGCACGGCTGCGCCCGGTTCCGAAGGGTCGTCGGATTGGTCAGCCCAGCCGCGCGCTTCGGCGCCGCAGAAATTCCGCAAAATCGCGGCTAAGCTCCGGATGCTTGAGCGCGAAATCCACCGTCGCTTCGAGGTAGCCGAGCTTGCTCCCGCAGTCATAACGCCGGCCCTCGAATAAATAGGCGAGCACCAATTCCTCGCGCAGCAGCTGCGCAATGCCGTCGGTGAGCTGGACTTCGCCGCCCGCGCCCGGAGGTATGGTGCGCAGGTGATGGAAGATACGTGGCGTCAGCACATACCTGCCCACCACCCCAAGGGTCGAAGGCGTCGACCCCGGCGCTGGCTTTTCCATGATCCGCTCGATGGGCGCTGCGCGCTCGCGCATGGCGCCCGTTTCCACGACGCCATAGTTGCCGATGTCGGCGGGTGGAATTTCGGTGACGCCGATAACCGAACAGTTGTCGCGATCGGCGATCAAAGCCATCTGCCGCATGACCGGTATGGTCGCGTCAATGAGGTCGTCGGCCAACAGGACTGCGAATGATTCGTCGCCGACCACCGGTGCCGCGCACAATACGGCGTGGCCGAGGCCGAGCGCTTCGGTCTGCCGGATATAGATGCAATTGATGCCCGGCGGCGTCGCCGACTGCACGGTTTCAAGCAGCGCGGTCTTGTTGCGTGCGGCAAGTTCCGTCTCGAGCTCGTAGGCCTTGTCGAAGTGGTCTTCGATCGCGCGCTTGTTGCGTCCGGTAATGAAGATCATGTCGGTGATCCCGGCGGCCGCCGCCTCTTCTACGGCATATTGAATCAGCGGCTTGTCGACGACCGGGAGCATTTCCTTGGGACTTGCCTTGGTCGCCGGCAGGAACCGGCTGCCAAGACCCGCCACGGGAAAAACCGCCTTGGTAATCCTGCTCATAATGGGTCTTTCGTGAGTGTGGCGATCAAGGATTTCACCGTGAGAGAAGTGCGCGCAGGCCATCTTCGTCGAGCACCGGAACACCCAACGCTTGCGCCCGCTCGAGTTTGCTCCCGGGGTCATCTCCCGCCACGACGTAGCTCGTTTTTTTGGACACGCCGCTGGCCACCTTGGCGCCGGTGGCCTCGATCATGGCTTTGGCGTCTTTGCGGGTGAGGCTTCGCAACGTGCCAGTCAGTACGATCGTCAGTCCCGCGAGCGGTGCCGCCATCACGCGTTGGGGGGTGTGCCCGGGCCAGTGCACGCCGGCGGCGCGAAGCGCTTCGATCACTTCGCGATTGTGCGGCTGCGCGAAGAATTGCGCGATGCTCTCGGCGAGCACGGGGCCGACATCCGGCACCCCGAGCAAGGCGGCTTCGTCGGCCGCCATCAGGGCATCGAGGTTGCCAAAGTATCGCCCCAGATCGCGCGCCGTCGATTCGCCCACGTGGCGGATGCCGAGCGCATAGATGAAACGCTCGAGGGTCGTCGACTTGCTCTTTTCGATCGCAGCGAGCACGTTGGCCGCCGATTTTTCCGCCATGCGCTCGAGCGCCGCCAGATCCGGGAGCGAAAGCCGGTACAGCTCCGGCGCCGTATGCACCATGCCGGCATCAACGAGCTGATCGACGAGCTTGTCGCCAAGACCCTCGATGTCCATGGCGCGGCGCCCGGCGAAATGCAGCAGCGCCTGCTTGCGTTGCGCCGGACACGCAAGCCCCCCTGAGCACCGGGCCACGGCTTCCTCCGGCAGCCGCAGTATTGCTGACCCGCATTCGGGACACGTGGTGGGCAGCACGAAGGTTGGGGCATCAGCGGGACGGCGTTCCAGCACAACGCGCACTACTTCGGGAATGACATCGCCTGCGCGCCGCACCACCACCGTGTCCCCGATTCGCACGTCCTTGCGCCGGACCTCGTCTTCGTTGTGCAGGGTCGCGTTGGTCACCGTGACGCCGCCGACGAACACCGGCTTCAATCGCGCGACAGGGGTGATGGCGCCGGTGCGGCCAACCTGAACGCCGATGCCGACGACTTCGGTCAGCACTTCCTCTGCCGGAAATTTGTGCGCAATGGCAAATCGCGGTGCGCGGGACACATATCCGAGTTGTTGCTGCAAGCGGAGATCATTCAGTTTGTACACGACGCCATCGATCTCGAACGGCAGCACGGCCCGCCGTTGCGCGATTTGCCGATAGTAGGCGAGAAGTTCTGCGGATCCCCGCACGAGCGCGCGTTGATCCGTTACCGGAAAGCGCAGTTCCGCCAACCACTGCAATAGAGCGTCCTGCGTCGGGGGTGGCGAGAGCTGCCCCCAGTCGACCTCGCCCACACCGTAGGCGAAAAACTGCAGACGGCGGCTCGCCGTGATCCGCGGATCGAGCTGACGCAGCGATCCCGCCGCTGCGTTGCGCGGGTTGACGAAGGTCTTTTCGTTGCGCTCGGCCTGCGCAGCATTCATGCGCTCGAAGTCTTTTTTCATTATCAGGACTTCGCCGCGCACTTCCATGAGCGGAGGCACCTTGCCTTTCACGGAAAGCGGAATGCCGCGGATGGTGCGCAGGTTGGCCGTGACATTCTCGCCACTCGTGCCGTCGCCTCGGGTGGCGCCCACGGTGAACGTGCCGCGGTCATAAGTCAGGCTGATGGCGAGACCATCGAACTTCGGCTCGACTTCGTATTCGATCGGCGCCTCGCCCGCGCGCAGCGCATCGCGTACCCGCCGGTCGAAGGCCACCGCCTCGTTCTCGGTCAGGGCGTTGTTGAGAGACAGCATCGGTACTCGATGGGTGACCGATGCGAACGCTGCCAGCGGCGCGCCCCCCACCCGCTGGGTCGGCGAATCGGGCGATGCAAGTCCGGGATGGGCCTCTTCGAGCGCCTGGAGCTCGCGGAACAGGGCATCGAATGCGGCATCGCTGATGGCGGGTGCGTCAAGCACGTAGTACCGGTGGTTATGCGCCTCGATCTCCTCGCGCAGCGCCGCCGCGCGTTTGGCGGCAGCCGCCGGCAACGCATTGCCCGAGGCGGCTTTGCCCATAGCGGTCACACCGCCGGCAATCGGATTCCGCCGGTCATCCGCCGAAGAGCGCCAAGGCGCGCGGGCTGCCCGGCTCAATGTTCACCGCCTGCAATCCCGATGCTGTTTTCTGGACCTGTTGGCGGATCGACGCCAATGCCGGGTCGTCCAGCGCGCGGCGATTGTCGTCGACCAGATCCGCATCGAGTGTTTTCGCCATGCGCTTGGCGGCGAGCTTCATGTGATCGAACACCCGCACCGGATCAGCCACCCGCGGAACGTCGAGAAGGAAGACCGCGCCGGGCGTCGAGCTGGCGCGGAGGCTGTCGACCGTGAAGGGATCGGCACGGAAATTCTGGAGCGCGTAGAGCACCGTCCCGGTTTCTTCCTGGACCCACTCGAACCGCCCACCCGCAAGACGGAAGCCGGCCGCCTCGGCTACACCTCGCAAGCGCGTACCGGTAATCGTCGCCGGTGACGACTTGAGGATGGTGAGTCCGATCTGTACGTCAAGATCGGCGCAGATGCGATCGAGCGTCTCCGCACGCGCCGCCTCGCGAGGGACTTCGGGTGAGATCAATGCCGCCGGCAATGACGGCGCAAGATCGGCGACAAGCTTGGTGAAGGCTTCAAGCATCGGCACGCTGGCGGCGCCGGTCCGGTCGGCCAGGAGCAGGCAAGCCACCACGTCACTGAATTCACCGCTGGTATCGGGCTTCAGCAATTGCCACGGCATGCCAGAGCTTCGCCGGCCAAACCAGCGTAGCCGCTTGCCAAGGCGCGAATGCAGTCCCGCCGCCAACAGGCCGACCGTGATCGGCTTCACGGGTTGAAGGGCGATGATGCATTCGATGTCGGGATCGGGTAGCGCACCACGGCCATCGGCGTGAACGACCCGTTGCGACGCAGCCGCGCCGGACGGCAGCGGAGGCGACGTTTGCGATTCCGGCGGCATCTCGAAGTTTGCAGGTGAAGCGTCGGTGGTGGCGATGCTCGACCGAACCTGAACCGGAATCTCGAACTTGCCGGTATCCTGCAGGTCGTCCACGAATACGCGCTTCGCGGCAATTGCAGCGCCGGTCCCGGCACGGGTGAGCATCGCCTCATCGCCGCTGCTGCGCTTGCCAAGGGTCGGCTCCACGCGTTCCGGCGTGCGCGGTGGCGGGCGATTGGATTCGACGGAGGGCTCGCCGGTAGCCGTCGACGGACGGATTGCGTCGTCGATGGCGGCGCGCAACCGCCGTTCCTGCCGCCAGTTGTAGACGATCACACCGATGACGAGTGCGATGCCGGCGAGAATGAGGCCAAGTTGCAGCGAGGTCATGCGAACGGGGCGTCGGGGAAGCTGATCGGGAAGCGAATTACAGCGGCAGCGCAGCCAAGGAGCGGATTATAGCGCCGCCGTGCATGGCGAGTGCCTTCGCGATCCGGTCGCGCCGGCACCGCCCCCATTCACCCTTCACACGACACCGGTTTCGGCGAGCTCCAGCGCTTCGGCAATATCGACCTGCACCACCCGCGACACGCCGGGCTCGGGCATGGTGATACCTACCAGCTGGGTCGCCATCTCCATCGTGATCTTGTTGTGCGAGATGAAGAGGAACTGCGTCTGGGCCGACATCGAATTCACCATCTTGCAAAAGCGATCGGTGTTGGGATCGTCGAGCGGAGCATCGACTTCGTCCAGCAGGCAGAAAGGCGCCGGATTGATCTGGAAAAGTGCGAACACCAGGGAAATCGCGGTGAGTGCCTTCTCGCCTCCCGATAGGAGATGAATCGAAGTGTTGCGTTTGCCCGGCGGCTGGGCAACGACCTGCACGCCCGAATCGAGAATCTCCTCCCCGGTCAGCACCAGCTGTGCCTGTCCACCGCCGAAGAGCACGGGAAATAGCTTGGCGAAATTTTCGTTGACCGAATCGAAGGTCTGTTGCAATAGTTGCCGCGACTCCTTATCGATCTGCCGGATCGCATGCTCGAGGGTCGCCATCGCGTCGGTCAGGTCGGACGCCTGCGCATCGAGGTACTGCTTGCGATCAACGGCGATTTTGAGCTCGTCGAGCGCAGCAAGGTTGACCGCGCCGAGTTTGGCGATCGCGGCTTGAACCTGCTCGATTTCCCCTGGCAGGCCCGACTTGCTGCCGAACGCCTTCAAGGCATCCGGGAGTACCGTCAAATCCGCTTGCGCCTCCGTGAGGTGCTGGGTGAATTGCTGCTCGACCATCAATGCCGCCTGCTCCTTGAGGCGCATCTCCTCGATTTTTGCGCGTGCCGGTTCCAGCCGCTGCTCCGCCGTGAGCCGCGCTTCCTCCTGGGCCCGGAGCTCGGCGCCCAAACCTTCGAGCGCATCGCGGGCGGCCCCCAGAGCCCGCTCCGCCTCGCCGCGCTCTTTGAGCTGACGCTGCAAATCCGCTTCGACCGGCGTCCAGTCGATGGCCGCGCGCTCCGAGGTCAGTAGCGCCAGAGTCTCGCGCTGCTGGGTGATCTGTGCTGCCAGCGATTCGCGGCGGCGCTCGAACTCGGCGAGCCGGTCGCGGCAACTGCGCTCTCCAAACGCCGCCTCCTGCGACGCGCGTTCCGCGGCCCGAATCCGCTCACGTCCTCGCGCGAGCGCCACTTCCGCTTCGTTGCGGGTATGGCGCGCGGCGTCGCGCTTTTCCAGCTCATCGTGAAGCTTAGATTGGGCGTTGGCGAGTTCGACGGCGACGTCCTCACGCTGCTGGCGCTCGGCAGTTTCCTGCGTGGCGAGATTGGCGAGCTCCTGCGCGATTTGCGCGCGCCGCCGTTCCGCGGCCTCGGCGGCCTGGCGCAACTGCATCACCTCGAGATCAAGGTCATGACAACGCCGCTGCTGCGACGAGAACGCCATGCTCTCGGCGTGATAATCCTTCTGCCGCGCCTCGAGGTCGGCGTCGACCTGCGCCTGATGGTTTCGCGCGATAGTGGCCGCACTGCGTGCGCCGACAAGCGTGTTTTCAAGCTCCGCGAGCTCCCGCTTCCGAGCCAACACGCCATGGAGCTCATTGTCGGGCGCGAAAAAACTGATCGCCTGGGCACTGACCAGATGGCCCTGCGGAGTGACGAACGTTTCTCCGACGCCAAGATCGTGGCGGCGCCGCACGGCCTCGCCAACATCGGCGGCGCAGCGCACGCCACGCAGCCAGTCCGCGAGCAAGCGGGCAATCTCGGGTCGCGTCGATCGCACTTTGGCAAGCAGCGCGTCGCCGGTCGGACCCGGCGCATCTGGTCCACCATCCTCCGGTGAATACACCGCCAGGCGGCCGGGCAATGCCGCACCGGCGTGGACCCATTGCGCAGCGGGGGCGAGCTCCGGCAGCTCAAGTGCTTCCAGGCTTTCGCGCAGGACCGCTTCGAGCGCGTCGTTCCAATCCGGGTCGACGTCGATCGAGCTGAAAAGACGATGCGCTTGGGCGAGCCCCCGTTGCTCGAGCCACTGCGCCTTATCCTTGCCCTGTCCGATCTTCGCCTGCAATGCCGACAGCGCATTGGACCTTGCCTCGAAGTCGGCCAGGTGGCGCCCAGCCTGTTGTGCGCTCTCCCCGGCGACGCGCCGCGATTCCTGCAACCGCTGCACGGTTTCGCGCAGCGCATCGACGCCCGCCTGCTTGCTCGAAAGCTCCGCCTGCTCCTGCGAGAGCTGGGCATCGAGCTCGGCAATCTGCGCCGTCACCGGCGCGCTCAAGCCGGCAAGCTCATCGTCCAGGCGCTGGCGGCGTTGCCCAAGCTGGCCCAATCCGCTTTGCAGGTGGTCGCGCCTGGTTTCGAGAACCCGGATCGCCTGCTCAGCAAGCGCGATTTGTTGCTGCAGCTCCGTGCTCATAGCTGCCGCCGTACGCACCGCTTCGTCCAATGCCGGCAACGCCGACGCCGCCTGATGCTCTTCCTCGCTCGTCTTTTCCCTCGCCGTGAGGCACGCTGCCAGCGCCTCCTCGGCCATGGTTCGATCACGGAGGAGTGCCGCCGAATGTCCTTCGAGCGCCCCTGCCTGCTCGGTCAACTGCGCCACCTGCTGCGTCAGGCGCGTTTCGCTTTCGCGGGCGAACGCAAGCTGTTGCTCGAGGCGCGTGACCTCGGCATTGGCCGCATAGAAGTCGCCCTGCTTCTCATGGAGAGCGTCGTTCGCCGCGTAATGATCCGCCCGCTGATGCTCGAGTTTCGCTTCGACCGCGCGCACCTCGGCTTGCACGCCCTCGTGCGCCA
>JANXZT010000230.1 GCA_025355395.1 Betaproteobacteria bacterium | reverse complement strand
CCCCTCATCTGGCCGCGCATATCCGAGACCGAACAGAACGCCATCGACGCCACCTGCAGAAAGCTCTATCGATTCCTCAACCACTCAACCCCGGTAGAACGACCGGAATCCACCCACAAATTCCGCTGACGAACCCATTATTTTGACGGCGTACTCCGCGCAGAGCGGGGAGCCAGTGCCATTGCCTTACGTATTATGGTGCGCGCCCCCTGTCTGTGGGGCAAGGGGCACCACGGATTTGAAGGGGATTTCGGTATAGGGACCTGGTTCATGCAGCGCCCACCAAACGAGAGGGCCGCCCAGATTTGTATCTACTACGCTGGGCTTAGCTCGGACCAACTGGCTTGCACCAGCGGAGGAACCGCGACCCCCGTGCAACGGCCGGCCTTCCATCCCTGGTCAATATTCGATCAGCACGGGTGGATCACTCGACCGGCTGGTCCTGGCCGGGCAGAGACATGTCGGTAAGCGTTGCGAACGCGTCACTGGGCTAACCGAGGGCTAACCGTCGTGGGGTATCCTTACCTGCCCAGGGCCTATATGGTTCGCCCGAAGAACGGAGATTCTGGTGCTCAAGCTGTTTTACGCTGGCGATACATGCGCGCTGGCCTCGCACATCGCATTGGAGGACGCAGGTGCGGAGTACGATGTCGTGCGGCTCGACTTCCGCACCAAGGATCAGCACAAGCCGGAATATCTCGCGATCAATCCAAAGGGTCGAGTGCCGGCGTTGGTCACCGACTACGGCGTGCTGACCGAGACCCCCGCCATCCTCGCATTCGTTGCGCAGAGTTTTCCGAGCGCCGGGCTCGCGCCGACGGCCGACCCCTTCGCCTTCGCTCGCGTTCAGGCCTTCAACAGCTACCTATGCTCCACTGTACACGTCGCGCACGCGCACCGCACGCGGGGCTACCGATGGGCTGACGATCCTGCCGCGATCGAAGAAATGAGGCGCAAGGTGCCTGCCGCGGTCGGCGAGTGTTTCGACTTGATCGAACGCGACATGATCGAAGGACCCTGGGTAATGGGCGACGTCTATACGGTCTGCGACCCTTATCTCTTCACCTTGGCCCAATGGTTGGAGGCTGACGGAGTGGACCCCGCCCGGCTTCCAAAAATCGAGGATCACCGCAGACGCATGTCGGAGCGTCCGACGGTGAGGAAAGCTCTAGCCGAAGAAATGGGCGCTGCGCAGCTCTAGCGACCTCATCGCTTTGATCCTGCAAAGCGATGGTGCTGGCTGGCAAACCCCTGCGGTAGCGCCACGGCTCATGACCAGGTATCGCCCAGCGCTCCTTCAGGCGAATCCCCGATCCCGTTTCCGCGCGACAACATCCTGGGCCTTTAGCGGGCGCACGTCGATATTACGCCGGCGCAGATGTAGCGCTGGATGCGCGCGGCGGCCTGCAGCTAATCTTGTTCCGTGACGCCCTGGTGGACAGCCGCGATGCCGCGATGCCGCTTGGCGAATCTGCATGAGGCGCATGCTTGGCGAGCCACGCGTCAATCTCAGTACCGGTCAGGATCTCGTGACGCTTGAACGCCAGCGCGCGAAACATGGTGTGGGCCGGCCGAAGCAGGGCAGCAAGCCGGGGATGCAAGCCATACGCGAATTCGTAATTAAACAGGCCGAGCACGTGGCAGCCTTGCGCCTGACACGCCTGAATGCGCCGAAACAAGCAGGGATTTCCCCCGTTGCACGACAAACGATTTCTTCATGGCGATCGTACAGAAGCCGACTCCAGGGGACTGCATCGTTGCCCTGACTTGCATCGAGGAGCGCGAAGGGCATCCCCGCGATGGGGAAGCTTGTGCTCCCCGCAAGAGTGCCGAGATCTTGACGCAGGTCGTTCATTTCAATCTTGACTCGCGCGAGAGGGTGCCGCATGCCTGATGTTTTTGTATCTCCCCTACCGTACTCTTTGATATCGATTTGCTTTCGAGCTGCACCCGGTTTGATACCGAGCCTAGAATTCGTTCTGTAGTCGCTTATATCCCCTAATCAGTTCAACGTTCGCGCGCGCCACATCCTCCGAGAACTCCGCAACGTCTGGCCGGACTTTTTCGATTTGACTCAACTCCGCGTCGGAATGAATGTTGCATGTAGAAGGAATATAGAACCCGGGGGGGACATTGCAATGTTCCACGACGGAATTGTGGCGAACCACCGAATGATGGCCGATCGTACAGTTGAAGAGTACCGAATTGAAACCGATGAACACGTTGTCGCCGACGACACATGGGCCGTGCACGATCGCCCTGTGGGCGATGGATGTGTTCCTGCCGATTATGACCAAGCCACCCGCCTTGGAATGCACGACAACCCCGTCCTGGATATTGGACCCGGCGGCGATAATAATCGGCTCCATGTCGCCTTGGTCGTTTACTTCATCGGCGCGTATCACCGTGTACGGTCCGATGAATACATTGTCCTCGACGACTACCTTACCGCAGATGATGGCAGTCGGATCTACGAAGGCGCCTTCATGAATCGTCGGAAGATGGCCGGTCGGATTTTTTCTGATCATGCGTTTGCCCGCTTTAATCGACTAAATCGCCCATAATTCGACCCCATGCTGTGGGTTGCCGCGACCGCTAGCGCGCGTCGCGCTCGACTACCACGGGGTCGGTGTTGTCGAACAAGATATGCCCGCGCACCCGGCCGCCCTCGATCAGCGCTTCACGTACACAGGCGCGTAGTGTATGGGTATCCCGGCTGCGGTGAAACGGCCAAGGCTCGCTCGGCGATAGCGCGTCGCGACATCAAAAGGGGAACTTGATGGCAGCCGGAGAAATCACCACGCCAACCTACACGGACACTTCCGGTCGCAAACTCCATGCCACGAAAGCGCTTGACGGTGTGAATCTTACGCGAGGCATCCATAATCCGTTCGAGTAGTTTCATACCGCGGTTAGCGAGTTTCTAATCGAAACGTTCAAGCATGCTTCCCGAGAGCGTCTGTGCTTTTGCCGCAACGCAGTACGCGACGCTCGGTCGCGCCGGCGTCTTAATGGGACTGTGGTTCTCCGACCAGTCCAGACTCCAGCGACCCGAGACATCTGAGTCACCTCGACCGAAACTCCGACCATGCGCCATCTCGACTACCTTGCCGGTAATCGCGACGTTGTAATCGTAACTGGCCAGCGTCTTCAAGCGTGCCGCAGGTGGCTCGTGATCATTCGCGAGCGTTCCGCAGACCGCTCACTGCTTTTCGGTCAGCCGTCCCGCGGTCGACGCATTCTTCAGTTCGATAATCGGCCTCTCGCCGCGAAAATACGCTGGCCAAGACGATGTCTGGCGTGCGGCCTTGGGCACCGGGGCAATCAGCGTCGTCTCGAGTTGCGGCAGCAGCCGCAACTCGTGCGCGATCCGGTACTTCTTGCTGTGAATGCACTCGCGGTCGCGAAACTCGCAAAGGTTCTCCGTGGTGCCGCCGCAAGCACCGTTGGCAAGGCCTTTCGGACACGTCTCCGGGCAGACATACTGGGTAACGGCGAGCCGGCAGGTGCCGCAGGTCTCGCAGCCGAACAGCGGTGCCTTGACCGCGCGCTCGACGCGCTCGAGCACCCGGTCGACCGTGCCGTGCCGGCGCACCGGTCGCAACAGGGCGCCCATCGCGGCCGCCAGCGGGCCTTTGTCGAAAAAGTAAGCGTGGACCTTCTCCATCACCACATACTTCGCTTTTTCGATAGGACGAGCGCGGCTCGAGCGCACGTTGACGAGGTACCAGGGGTCGCGCGGGGCCGGGTCCGCGCGGCCGCCTTCCGGCAGCGTCAGCGACTCAGCCCAAGCCTTGTTCCAGGTCATGCGATCACTGCACAGGTCGGTCAGCTCGCGAATCTGCGCTTGCAACGCGGAAAGTTTCTCCGGTGCGTGGATACCGGTGAGTTGCACGCCGGCGTAACCGTAATAGCGCAGACCCAAAATCTGGAGTGCGAGCCGCCGCAGCACCCGCGACGCACCCTTGTCCGGCAATACTCGCTCTTCCGCCTCGAGCAGCGCGAGGTACGAGTCGGTAACGGTCACCCCGGCCAGCTGGTGCTTGCGGATGTAACGCGCGCGCACCGCCGACATCGGCATCACGTTGGCGACGACCGGCACGCCGTAGCCGCGCGAGTCGATCCAGAACACGGCCTCCTCGTACTTCAGCATGTCGTAGCCGATCTGGGTGATGATGAAATTCACGCCGGCGACGACCTTTTTGCCAAGCTTGAGGTACTGCGCCATCGCGTCCTCTTCCCGGTACTTGAACGGGTTCACGGCAGCCGCGAGGAACAGCTCCGGTTGCGCGGCGCGCGCCATGGCGATGGCGGTCACGGACTCGAGATAGCGGGGGCGGCGGTCCTTCGGCTCTTCCTTGAGCCGGTCGCCGGTGACAACCAGCATGTTGCGAAGCTCGTTCCTGCTCATCCGTTCGAGGAACGCGTGCAGATCGTCGATTTCGCGACCCTTGCCGGAGAAGTGGACGAGGGGCTGCTTGGCGCTGGCGTCGAGCAGATGCGCGCCCGCGGCAACGGGGTCGGGATCGCGGTCCGATACGACTCGATCCGTCACCGAAAAGCCGGCGAGGTCGTCGTTGGCACGAACCAGGTCGGCGACGCCACCGAGCTTGTTCAATTCGTCGCGCAGGATCTTGTCGACCGACGGAATGAATTCGACTGTCCAGAAGAAGCGCCGGTTGTTCAATGCGTCGCGCAGCGCGTTGCGGGTCGCGCCCTCGCGCTCGACGGCGTCGCGCCGGGCAATCGGGTCGGCGATCATCGGTTGGACTTCGCCTCGACGATGATCCGCTCCATGTCCTCGGCGGCGGGGGTGCCTGCCACAAAACCCTTCAGCGCCTCCTCGTAGAGCAGGTCGAGCGCTTCGTTTTTGAGCTTCACGTAGAGCGCGGAGGTCTGCATGTGAAACTCGCGCGGCCTCGGCAGTTGCACATCGAGTATCGCTTTGACGTAAGTAGGCTTGTAGCTGAGAATGATCAGGC
>JANXZT010000229.1 GCA_025355395.1 Betaproteobacteria bacterium | reverse complement strand
CTGGGGCTCAACATCAATTTTGTCTACCGCATGGTGTTTGCGCTCGGCGTCGCGCTGGCGGCGTTTGCGGGGATGATCGCGGCGCCCGTTTCATCGGTATACCCTGGCATGGGCACGCAGGTCCTCATCATTTGCTTTGTCGTGGTCGTGATCGGTGGCATCGGATCGATATGGGGAGCGCTCGTCGCCGCGCTGTTGATCGGGCTCGCCGATACGTTCGGCAAGGTGCTGGTTCCGCAGGCCGCCGGGGTGACGGTGTATCTGTTGATGGCAGTCATATTGTTATGGCGACCCGAAGGCCTCTTCAAGCGATGACGCCGCCGCGGTGGCTGCGCCGCGGCGCCGGATGCGCGCTACGCGCTCAAGGACGAACATGATCAATGCGAAGCGCATCGCGGTCGGCGCCGCCTTGATTTTTTTCGCGCTCTTTCCATTTGCGGGCGCGACTTTCTACACCGAGCTAGTCACCAAGGTGATGATTCTCGCGATCTTCGCGATGAGCCTCGATCTCCTGGTCGGCTACACCGGTCTCGTCTCGTTCGGGCACGCCGCGTACTTCGGCATCGGCGCGTACACCCTCGGCCTGCTCGCGCCAAAATACGAAGCCGCGAGTCTATGGACGACGCTCCCGCTCGCCATGATCGCGGCAGGACTCGCGGCATTACTGGTCGGGCTGTTCGTGGTTCGGGCGAAGGGCATCTACTTCATCATGGTCACGCTGGCCTTCGCGCAGATGTTCTACTTCGTGTTCCACGACACCAAGTTCGGCCGGGGGTCGGACGGCATCAGCCTGAACTTCAAGCCCTCGGCTGCCATTGGCGGCTGGGTGCCGCTCGATTTTGCGAACGTGCTGCACGGCTACTACTTTGTCCTGGCGGCCATGGTGCTCGTTTTCCTGTTTCTGCGGATCCTGCTGCGCTCGACATTCGGGCGGGCGTTGCAAGGCATCCGGAGCAACGAGCATCGCATGCGTTCATTGGGGTTTCCGGTGTACTGGTACAAAGTTGCGAGCTTCACCCTGGCCGGCGGATTGGCCGGCCTTGCCGGGTATCTCGCGACCATGCAGTTCGGGTTCGTGAACCCCGAAATCCTGTCATGGCACCAGTCGGGTAATGTGCTCCTGATGCTTATTCTGGGCGGACTCGGCTCGCTCTACGGCGGCATCGTCGGCGCATTCGTGTTCGTGGCGCTGCAGGAGATTTACTCGTCGCTCACGTCGCACTGGCAATTGCTGCTGGGGAGCACGATCGTATTGCTGGTCATTTTTCTTCCCGGCGGCCTCGCCAGTGTCGGCGCACGATTCAAAAGCACATTGTTCGGCAGCGCGACCGATGAATGAGCCGCTGCTTTGGACCACGGGTTTGTCCAAACGCTTCGGCGGGCTTCGCGCCGTCAATGACGTTGCGATCCGACTCGCGCAGGGACAAATTCACGCGGTGCTGGGACCCAATGGGGCCGGCAAGTCCACGCTCATCAACCTGCTCTCCGGCGACATGGCCGCGACCAGCGGCACGGTCCTGTACAAGGCCTGCGACATTACCCGCGCCAGTGCCGATCGGCGCGCTCGCCTGGGCATTGGCCGCAGCTATCAGAAAACGAATATCTTTCCGGCGTTCAGCGCAATGGAAAATTGCCGGCTGGCGGCGCAGTCGCGCGCACCGCGCATCCTGCATTGGTTTTCCGACGCCCTGGCCGATGCGCCAACGTGTGCCGCGGCCGAGCGGGCATTGCACGATGCCGGTCTTGCCGATTGCGGCACGCAGCCCGCGTCCGCATTGAGCCATGGCGAGCAACGGCAACTCGAGATCGCCATGGTGCTTGCCACCCGACCCGATGTGCTGTTGCTCGACGAGCCGCTGGCGGGCATGGGCGCGGAGGAAGCCTCGCGGATGGTCGACCTGCTGCGACGATTGCGCGATCACCATGCCATCCTGCTGGTCGAGCACGACATGGATGCCGTGTTCGCATTGGCCGACGTGATTACCGTCATGGTTAACGGGCAAGTACTCGAAAGCGGACCGCCGGAGCAAATCCGCGCCAGCACCGCAGTGCGTGAAGCCTATCTGGGGAGTGAGGTTGCATGAGTGAGGAGCAGGAGGACGCCGGAGCGCGGAGGAGGGGCCCCGACGAACGTTGGGGATCCGACCGCGAAGGCGGACATGTGCGACCGGCCCGCAACGGGTGGATCGATACAACTAATGAGCGCCGGTCGCGCCTTTGGGATGCGACTGGGGCGAGGGCGACGCGAGACCGACCCCGCCATCGTTTGCATCGCAAGAGCCGTGCGGAGGCCGAGGTCGCATGAGTGAAGCGATTCTCGAGGCCCGCGAGCTCCACACTTACTACGGTGCGAGCCATATCCTCCATGGCGTGGATTTCCACGTCGATCGCGGCGAAACGGTCGGGCTCATGGGGCGTAACGGCATGGGCAAGAGCACCCTCATCCGTTCCATGCTCGGGCTCGTCAAGCCGCGCCATGGCGAGGTGCGCGTATGCGGCACGGCGATGACGGGTGCGGAGCCGTATCTCATCGCACGGCAGGGCATCGCCTACGTGCCGGAAGGGCGCGGAATCTTCCCGAATCTGTCGGTACACGAGAATCTGGTGATGGCCGCGCGCGCTGGCACCGACGGCCGCCGCGAATGGACGCTCGCACGTGTGCTGGAAACGTTTCCGCGACTCGCGGAGCGCACGAGCCACGGCGGCTGGCAGCTTTCCGGCGGCGAGCAGCAGATGCTCACGATCGGGCGCGCGCTCCTTACCAATCCGGACTTGCTGATCCTCGACGAGGCGACCGAGGGCCTCGCGCCTAGAATCGCGCGCGAAATCTGGCGCATCATCGGCGAGATACGCATCCACGGCATCGCCACCCTGATCGTGGACAAGAACTACGCTGCCGTGTCGAGGATCGCCGATCGCAACGTAATCCTGGTGAAGGGTCGCGTCGTGTTCGAAGGCACCAGCGCCACGCTCCTCGCACGCCCCGAGCTTTTGCACCAGCACCTGGGTGTGTGAGAGTCCTTGATTGCTGATTGGCGGCCGGGTTCCCAGTTGGCAATGATCGACGCAGGAGGTCACACCCTCGAGGTCGAACGCATCGGCGCCGCGCCCGATGGCCGTCCGACCCTTGTATTCCTCCATGAGGGCCTGGGGTCGGTCGCGATGTGGCGCGACTTTCCGGCGAACCTCGCGCGGATGACCCACTGCAACGCCGTCATTTATTCGCGTCATGGATACGGCCGATCCGAACCGCTTGCGGCGTCGCGCACGGTGCGATACATGCACGACGAGGCGCTCATCGTGTTGCCGGAGCTCCTCGACCACCTGGAGATAATGCAACCCGTGCTCGTGGGCCACAGCGATGGCGGCTCCATTGCATTGATTCACGCCGGGTCAGGGGTTCGTCCGGTGCGGGCGGTCATTGCGATCGCTCCGCACGTGATGGTCGAGGACATTTCGGTGCATAGCATCGCTGCAGCCAGGGAGGCGTTCGAGAAGACCGACCTCCCGCGGCGCCTGGCTCGCTATCACGACAATGTCGAATCGGCATTCTGGGGCTGGAATCGCATCTGGCTCGATCCCGCGTTTCGCGACTGGAACATCGAATCCTTTCTCGCGGGAGTCACCTGCCCGGTGCTCGCCATTCAGGGTGAGGATGATGAGTACGGCACGAGGGAGCAGGTGCTGCGCATTGCACGACGGGTTCGCGATGCCGAGGTGATCATGCTCCCCGACTGCGGGCATTCGCCCCATCGCGATGCACCCGAGGCGCTGGCGCAGTCCATCGTGGGCTTCATCGATCGGCTTTGCGCGATCGTCATTCCTGCGGGCCCGCCGGGCGACCGATCGCAAGCGTAATCGGAGGTGCAACGCCGGGCTCGTTGGTTTCATCCGGTGTCGCCCCTCTCGCGCCCTCTGCTGCAGCGAACGCACGGCCGCCGCCCGGCAGCGCGAGCGCTCTCCTGACCTCTGCCAGCTCCACCCGCAGTGCGCGCACGTCTTCCTGCATTTCGCGCAGGAGACGCGCCGACTCTCCCGCGGTAAGCGCCAAATCCTGGACGGCGGCCGCCACCGCGCGGTCGGTCGCGGCTGCGGGTGCGTCGTCGCGGCCGATGAAGAACGTTACGACGTGAGCCGTGAAGAGGGTCATCATCGCGACGCCGACGAACGCCGTAAACACCGCGAACACGCGCGCGGTGGCCGAGGTGGGTACGAAGTCGCCGTACCCGAGGGTGGTGCCGGTCACGAAGGCCAGCCACAGGCCATCCCAGTAATTGTGAACGGTGGGCTCAACCCAATAGAACACACCCCCGCCGACCAGCATCAGGAGACAAGCGACACCCACCAGCAATGGCGCGCCGCGACGGGTGAACAGCACCCTGAATGCGGCCAGTGCCCGCAGGAGCACCAGACTCCCGAGGGCCACCCGTGCAATCCGGAGCAGCGAAACCCACTCGGTGGCGGTGCCCATCGCGCTGGCCGCCGTGCCGATGAGGATGACGACGTTGAGCCAGTTCTCGGCCAGGTAACGGCCAGGCGAGCTGGTAACGTAGAGCATCCAGCCCGTCTCCAGCAAGAAGGCGAGAAAGATCAGGACATCGAGCCCCGTGGCCGCCTGCTGCAGCGCGGGGTAGTCGCCGGCGGAATCGAGAACATAAGCCGGCAGACTGAGCAGCGCGACGCCGATCATGAGCCCGTGCAGGCGCTGCTGCCACATCCGGGCCCGCGGGTTGTCGTGGGCGTCGACGCCGGCGAGGCCGATCCAGATCAGCGGGTTATGCGTCATGAAGCAATGGGCGCGGTCAGGGCGAAACTAGGGATGCTACGCCGCCTGCTTCCTCTGGTCTCGCGTCACGGGCTAAAGGCGATGGATTGCAGTCCGCGCCAGGGCATGGCTGGTGCACTTCGCCTTTCGGCCATCGTGGCGTTGAAACTTGTCGAGAACATGGCCGACGAGTGGAAGCCGGAGCAATATCACGATACCTATCGCGAAGGCATCCTGGCGCGTTTCGGAAAAGGTCGCGAAGGCGAAACCGAGGTGGTGGCCGCGCCGGTGCTACGGTCGCGGCGTCGTTGCACTGCAAAGCAGTCAATCACCTGCTGCGGCCCGATGCCTTCGACGTGCACACGGTCGAGGCGCGAGTCGCACCCGGTGACAATTCCTGGGCTGGGTACGGCACCATCCGCCAGACGATCACCGCCGAGATGCAGCGCCAGTTGCAGCGCGCAGCGTAGCCGCGGCCCCGCGTACGGGCGCAGCAGGCAGGCCGCCATGCGTCCGGCCATCCTCGCTCCGATGCGTTTGCACGATCGCTGCCGCCGTCATCGGAGTGCGGCGTTGCATCGCGCGCAGGAGCAACGTGCGCCAATGCGCCAGCACGCGAGGATGGTGCGCGTCGATGGGATGCAGCGCCAAGCGAAGTGGCCGGGCCGGATCGGCGCGCCGGAATTGATACTCGAGCGCCGGTCCCGACAGCGCCCGCCGCCACGGCGCGAAAGCGGCATAAGACAACGTCGTCGTCGGCATGAAATCCCAATCCGGACGTCGATAAAAGCCGCCCCGCACCGCCGTATATGAAAATGGATATGCGTTCAATGCAGCGCGGGCGGCGCTGCCGAACAACCAGGCCGGCGGAACAAAGCCGGAAACACTCCAGCCTGCGGCGGCGAGCTCGGCGCGGCCCAGCGCAATGCGCTCCGATGTGGCCGCACCATCGGTCGCGGCCAGCTCGCCTTCCGACAGTGTGCGTATCCGGCGACGAAACCAGTCGACCGGATTGGAAGGCGCCGGACCCTCATCGAGATGGTGGTAGCCATGCAGCGCGACTTCATCGCCGCGCGTAATGCGCGCATCGATGGCTTGCAGGAATGCCGGATCGCCGGTGATGCGACCACGATGGTGATAGTCCGGCACCACCAACAGCGACAGCGGTATTCCGCCGACCGCATGGCCGACCGTATCGATCATTGCCAGCAACCGCGCGCAGAGCCCCCACGTCACCGGAGCGACATCGTGCAACTCGACACACACCGGTGCCGCCATCGACTCCGCCGCTCGGTCAGTCGGCGGCATACGCCGGTGTGCGGAGAGCGGCCCCGGCCCCATGCAGGTGGCTGTAGAGGCTCACCAGCCCCCGCAACACGGTGTCCCAAGTGTAGTGCTGCTCGACGACGCTGCGCGCTGCGAGACCGAGGCTCGCCGGACCGGTAGCAAATACGGCATCGACGCCCTCGGCCAGCGCGCGACCGCAGGATTGCCCGACGATCAGACCATGCGGCTCCACAAGCTCGGTGATGGCCCCGCCGCCCACCGCGATGACGGGCAACGCGCAAGCCATTGCTTCAAGCACTACCAGTCCGAAGGTCTCGCGGTCACCGGCGTGCACGAAGGCGTCGCAGCTCGCAAGCATCTGGGCGAGGGCGAAAGGGTCGCGTTCGTACGGCAGCACGGTCACATTGCGTGGCGCCGGTGGCGCGCGGCCGCTGCCGATCAGCAGCAGGTGATAAGGTGGGCCGAGGCAGCGCATGGCCTCGAACAGGACCTCGATGTTCTTTTCCCGGGCGAAGCGCCCCGCAAAGGCGAGCAGGCGGGAATCCTGCGCGAGCCCCAGACGTGCGCGAAGATCCAGCCGGCGCCGTTGCGGATGAAAGGTTTCCGCATCCACACCCAGTGGCTGGCACGCCACCCGATCAAGCCCCAGCTCGCGCAGGCGGCCGACCGCGTAGCGGCTGGGTGCTACGACCAGGTCGAATTGCCGGTAGAGCGCGCGCGCATACCGCGCCGCCACCGCGTGGCCGGCCAGCCCAAAGCGCAATGCGGCGGTGCCCACCACGTCGGAGTGATAGAAGCCAATGGCAGGCACGCCAGCGGCTTGGGCAGCGGCAAGACTCGCCCACGGCAACAGATAGGGGTCTCCCGCTTCGATCAGGTCAGGGTGCAGGGCGAGGATCCGCCGCGTCCAGCGCGCGCGGGTCAGCGGAAAACGATAGCCGTGACGCACGCGCAATAGTGCGCGGAAAACCTGCACGCCGTCGGCATTGCTCGTCTCGGGGCCCGGGGCGAGAATGGTGTGGCGCCAGCGCGTATTGCGCGCAAGCCACGCGTGCTTCATCGTGAGGTATCTTCCCACGCCACCGCCTTCCGGGGCGAAAAACATGCTGGTGTCGACCAGGTGCATGGCATCTCCGTGGCGAGCGCTGCCAATGGGGCATCCCGGGTGGCGGGTGCGCGCCTGCGCTATTTTATTTCATGTCGGGAACAACTGCACCCCATGAGCCCCCGGGGCAACCCCTGGTTGCGATGCCGCGTGTAAACAAGAGCCCCCAGGCAGAAAAATTGACCGGTGGGTGGATCTACGGCAACGCGCCCAATGGTCCGGAGGCGACGCGAACCTACGTCGCGAGCGAGAACGAAATGCAGCGGCCGGCGGCGCATGCCGATGCACAGCGTACAACAAAGCGCCATGCGGAGTTAAGCCCCGCACGGCGCTACTCATGATGGGTGCGGCGGGTTGCGTGCCTGCACCCGGCCGGCGGCTACTTGCCGGTGGTAGTGGTGGTCGATGACGTCGTGCTCCCCGTTCCCGCGCCCGACGGCGGCATGGTCGTGGTGGAAGAGCTCGACGGACCGCTCATCGACGAGCTCGAGCCCGATGGGCTGGTGCTGCTGGTGGTGTCGGTCGTCGTGGTGGAAGACGATGCCGGCGGCAGCGGTGGTGTGGTCGTCGACGTGGTGGTGCTCGTGCTCGGCGTGGAGCTGGGCGGCGTGAGGACGGTGGTGCTCGTGCTCGGCGTGGAGCTGGGCGGCGTAACGACCGTCGTACGGTCCTCCTTGCGATCGCAACCAGCGACACCGACAGCGATGGCGACGGCGAAGGCACTCGACAGCAGGATCCTCGATTTCATGGGGAATTTCCTTTCAACGTATTGGCAATGGGTAAGGAAAACGGACGGCAACGGCCGGCCTCCGGATGCTTCTCTCGCAAGTTCGATGCCACGTCAGCCCCGAATTGCAGCGGCCAAGGCGCACGTTAATTGCGGCAGGTTGAGCCGCATGTCGCGGGACACGCGTTCGCATTCACGCGCCGACTGTTTGAAAAAACTTCTGCGGCTTTGTAATGGTTGCGCGGAATCGGGGCCTGGCGGAAAAAAATCACAACCAATTCAGCACTCAACGCTGGGATTCGGGGCAGGAACGAAGTGTGCGCACTACGCAGAAGCAAGAACGCGGCCCGCGATGCAGGGGCGCAGAGCGTCAACCTTCCAGCTGCCTGGCGATAGCGCGGGCTGCAGGCCTATCCATCAATCCATCGTGGGTTCCAGCAATGCCGGTTGCACTGGTTGTCGATGATGATCCGAACGCGCGGACGCTGCTGAAAGAGCTCGTAGAAGCGGAAGGCTTCGCGACCCTTACGGCGTCTACCGTCGCGGAGGCGCGCGAGCAACTCGCCAACGGACCGGACATTGTGCTGCTCGACTTGTTGCTGCCGGACGGCGAAGGCCTCGATCTTTTGCGGCAAGGGCCGGTGCGTGCCGACACCCAGATCGTCGTCACCACTGGGCATGCGAGCCTCGAAAGCTCGATCGAGGCGCTGCGACTCGGCGCGACCGACTATCTCCTGAAGCCCATCAATCTTGCCCAGCTCCGCGCCATCCTGTCCCGCGTGGCGCGCCCTGGGGAACTCAAGGCCGAAGTCTTCGAGCTGCGCGAGGAGTTGCGTTCGCTCGGACGCTTCGGCAAGCTCGTCGGCACCTCGCCGCCGATGCAAAGGCTTTACGATGAAATCACCCGCGTCGCCCCTACCGGCGCGACCGTACTTGTCACCGGCGAGAGCGGAACCGGGAAAGAGCTGGTGGCGGAGACCGTGCACATGCTGAGTCGACGCCACAACCGGCCATTTCTCTCGGTCAATTGCGGTGCTATCTCACCGCATCTTATCGAGAGCGAGCTCTTCGGCCATGAGAAGGGCAGCTTTA
This sequence comes from Betaproteobacteria bacterium, assembly GCA_025355395.1. Taxonomy (GTDB): domain Bacteria; phylum Pseudomonadota; class Gammaproteobacteria; order Burkholderiales; family Casimicrobiaceae; genus CAIWHR01. The sequence continues at coordinate 6,656 of JANXZT010000229.1, read as the reverse complement.
CCGGCGCCAACCGGCAGCACCAGGGGTATTTCGAGCGTGCCAACGGCGGCACGCTGCTCCTGGACGAAATCACCGAAATGCCACTGGAGCTGCAGGTCAAGCTTCTGCGCGTGCTCGAATCGAGGACGGTCGTGCGCGTTGGCTCCAATAAACTCGTCGAAACCGACGTGCGCCTCATCGCCGCCACCAACCGCAATCCGGACGAAGCGGTCAAGGCGGGCAAGCTCCGCCGCGATCTGCTTTATCGCCTGCAGGTCTTTCCGCTGCAGGTCGCGCCATTGCGCGAGCGCCTCGACGACGTGCCCGCGCTCGCCAGGCATTTCCTAAGTGAGCTCAACAAGCGCGCACACGTGGAGAAGGCATTCACGCCGATGGCGTTGGAGCGCATGCGCCGTTATCGCTGGCCGGGTAATGTGCGCGAATTGTGCAACGTCGTGCAGCGGGCATTCATCATGGCCGATGGGGAAATCATTTCCGAATTCAGTGTGGCCCAGGATACGCAACTCCATCAGGACGGGCAGTCGCGCTACATCCGCATTCCACTGGGGACCAAGCTCGCTGAGGTCGAGGAGCGCCTGATCCTCACCACGCTCCAGGAGTGCACCACACGCGAAGAAGCGGCGAAGAGGCTCGGCATCAGCATCAAGACCCTGTACAACCGGCTTCGCTCGTACTCGTCGCGCGAGCAGCTAACCTGATTCGTCACGTTGCCGCATCGATAAATCACTTGCTCGCGGGGGCTTTGCCGGAGGTGGCTCCTCCGATGGACGAGCTACGGGCGGCCGGTGTGTTCAGGGTGCCGGACGCCATCCCGGGTCCCGCTGCTGTGCCGGCGCGCGTCGCGGCCGATCCGCCGCCTCTCTTGACCTTGCTTTGCGTGTCCTGCGCCAGCTTGAGGTGCTCCTCGAGTAGCGGCAAAGTATCCTCGGCAAACTTTTTCACTTCGGCTTCTTTGCCCGACTTCGCTTCTTTCCGGAAGTCCTTCACATCCTTCTTGTGGTCCTTGACCATGTCGTCCATGTAGGCGCGATCGAACTTGTCGCCGGACATCTTCGCGAGCTTGTCGAGCATCCGCTGATCCGAGCTCTTGAGCGTCGGCGGGGCGCTCACGCCCTTCGACTGAGCCACATCCATGAGCTTTTTGTTCGCGTCGCTGTGGTCGCGCACCATCCGCTCGCCGAATTGCTTGACCGCGGGGTCGCTCGCCTTGTCGGCGGCGAGACGACCGAACTCGACTTCCTTCATTCCGCCGCCGGCCGCTTCCTCGACGAATTTCCGATCGGCACGGTCGAGCTTTGGCGGTGCGTTGGCCGTGGCTTCGGTTCCGTTGCGTGCGCGGCCGCGACTCGAACTGTCTCTTGCCGTCGAGCCCGGAACCGCGGCCCCGGTCGTGGTCGAGCCCATGGCGTTGGCGTTGCCGCCCGAGCGTCCGCTGGGCGCCGTGCCGGACGTGGCGCTGCCGGTGTTGCCGGTTTGTGCGGAAAGGCCGGACGCGGCGATCATGCAAAGCGCTGCTAGGGCAAGAGCGACGGGTGTACGTTTCATGGGTGCTCCTTGTCGAGTTGATTGACCACCGATCATCCCCGCGCTTGGATGCATTTTATGCGCGACGTCCAGCAGGAATCCTTAAGAACTTCGTACTGCGTACTTCGTGCCCGTGCTGGGAACGACGCGGGCGTTGACCTCAGTCGTGCGGCACGGGGCTGTCCCGCTTTCGAGATCGACGAACTGCTGGCTTCGGCCAAGACCGGTCAGTCGACTGATCGACTCGATGCGGCCAGGACCGCTCGAAGCTTGCAGGGTTACCCGCGACTCGCGTTCGAAATTTGGCGGATGTGCGTAGCGTCCTCAACGCGCGATCGACATGGCCTTGAGAGCCCGAAGCTCCACCAGAATCGAGGTCGCGCCATCGGCGATGAAGACGTGCCCATCCTGGATCGTGACCTGCAGCCGCATTGAACGACCGGCCAACTGCGCAAGCGCCCGGCTCGCTTCGATGGGCACCTCGCTCACGGCCAGCCGTTCCTGGCGCTCCAGTTTCTCGCGTACGCCGTGCCACCACAGTTCCACCGCACGCCCGCCATACGCGAGGACGTAGACCTCGCGCGCGCGACCGCAGGCCTTGCGCACTTCGCGTTCATCCGGTAATCCGACGTCGATCCACCGCTCGATCGCACCCGTTAGGTCGGTTCGCCACACGTCGGGCTCGTCCTCCGTGCTTAAGCCGCGCCCGAACTCCAAAGCGTCGTTGGCATGCAACGCGAATGCCAGCACCCGGACCATCATGCGTTCGTCTGTTTCGGAAGGGTGTCGCGCGATCGTCAGCGCATGGTCGCGGTAGTAGCCACGGTCGATATCGGCAACGGAAAGCTCAGCTTTGTAGATCGTGGATTTGAGTGCCATGAGGGAGTGTGGGGGCGCGGGTGGGTGCTTTGGGGTCGCACGCACACGTTGATCGTTTGCCCCAATCCACAACAGCTCCGCGTTCGGCTTCGATGGGTACCGGGAAAGTCCCACGTCCCACGACGCGGACTTTAGCAAATTTCCTGCGAATGCGCGGGTGGAATTCAGTCCAGCCGACGTGCCGTTGGCTTCAGGGGTTCCCGCCGGCGCCAGAGCATGGCGCCGACCGCGATGAGCGCCAATGCGGCGAGCGCGGCCGAGCGCTTAACCGTCACTGCCTTGGTGTGGATGCTCGATTGCATGACGTGGCCGGCAGCGCCGTGGCGTGCGCGGCCGGCGTCCTGCGGGCGATACAAATTGTGGTTGCGCCGGGACCGGCGACGCTTCCCCTCCTGTTGCGCGCCGAACATGGTGAGCTGCATGTAATGATCCATGAGCCGCGGCGCGAAATAGCCGCCCATGGCCATGATCTTGGCGCCGCCGCCGCAATAGATATCGCGCTCAGGGCTTTGCGCTGCATGAAGGATCGCCTTGGCCACGACCTCCGGCGCGTAAACCGGAGCCGGCAATTTGGGCTCGCCCGGCAGGAAATTCTTGGCGTGCTTGGTATAAAGAGTGTCGATCGCGGCCGGCTTGATGAGGGTCACCGAGACCGGAGCCCGTTCCTTCTCGAGTTCCATGCGCAGCGCATCGGTGAATCCCTTGACCGCGTGTTTCGATGCGCTGTACACCCCCTGCAGGGGGACGGCCCGATCCGATACCACGCTTCCGACATTGATAAGGGCGCCCCCGGAAATCTTCATCCGGGCAATCGCCGCAAGCGAGCCATTCACCACCCCCCAGAAATTGGTGTCGAAGAGCTGGCGCATGTCCTCGAGCGGGGTGTCTTCGATACGGCCGTGGATGGAGACCCCGGCGTTGTTGACCCAGGTATCGATTCGCCCGAAGCGCGAAATCGCCGTTTCCGCGAGGTGCTCCATGTCGGCCGGATTGCTGACATCGGCCGTGACATATGCCACGCGCCCACCGGTGCGCTCGATTTCGGTCGCAATTTGCTGCAGGGCCTCGCCGTTGCGCGCTCCGAGCACCACCCGCGCGCCCCGTTGCGCAGCAAGACGCGCCGTCACGAGGCCGACGCCGCTCGATGCTCCGGTGATTACGATGACTTGTTGCTGCAACGGACGCAATTTCACCAACATAAGTACCTCGCTGAGAGTTAGGGGGCGGCCGCTAGAATCGCCGCCGGAGCTTGGTGATCAGGCGCTCTTCGCTTGCGCCGCAAGGGCTTCCAGGAAGTCGCGCGCCGCTTCTGCGGTCTTGCGGCCAGCGAGGAAGGCGTGATCGGAATTGTAGTACTCCCATTCGCCATAGCGACCGGCCAGCAGCATTTGCCGCGGCTCGAGCCATGCCCGTTTTCGAGGCGGGTGTCGCGCCCGCGTATGACCGTAGATGATCGCCGGGTGCAAGCCCTCCGGCGCAACCGGTGCGATGGCGCGCCGATTTATCGTTTCAATCATTTCGTAGATTTTGCGCGACGGTGTAGAAAATTCCGACCGACGCTTTAGCGCGTCCAAGGCGGCCGAGGCCCACAGGTGGTCCGGCGCGCAATGGTATGGTTCCTGCTCGACTTCTGCACTGCATCGGGATGTCCTGTGTCCCGCACACGAGCGAAGGGTAGCGCATGACGAATTCCCGAAGAGACATACGCAAGGCCGTGTTTCCGGTGGCGGGGCTTGGCACCCGCTTTCTTCCGGCGACCAAGGCCTGTCCGAAGGAGCTTCTTCCCATCGTCGACAAGCCACTCATTCAATACGCGGTCGACGAGGCGGTTGCCGCGGGAATCACCGAAATGATCTTTGTGACCGGGCGCACCAAGCGCGCCATCGAAGATCACTTCGACAAGGCCTACGAGCTGGAGAACGAGCTTGCGCTGGCGGGCAAGCGCAGCGTGCTCGCGGAGCTTCGATCGCTCGTCCCGCGCAACGTTTCATTCAGTTATGTGCGTCAGGCGGCGCCGCTGGGACTGGGACATGCCGTGCTATGCGCGCGCCCGCTCGTAGGCTCCGAGCCGTTTGCGGTGATCCTGCCCGACGATCTCATCGATGCGCCGGTGCCAGTGCTGCAGTCGATGGTCGAGCTCTTCGAGAAGCATCGCGCGTCGGTGATCGCCGTGCAGGACGTCGACCCTGCGGAAGTGCACCAATACGGCATCGTCAAGGCGGGCGGAACCGACGGCCGGGTGCGGGCCATCACCGATATCGTGGAAAAGCCACGGGCGGAGGACGCGCCATCGACCCTTGCCGTGGTGGGCCGGTATGTGTTCACTTCGGCGATCTTTGACGAGATCGTGGCGCGTGCCGATGGCCGGGTCGGCGAAATCCAGCTGACAGACGCCATCCGCGGATTGCTTCGCCGCGAGGAAGTGTTGGCGTATGCGTTCGAAGGTGACCGCTATGACTGCGGCTCGAAGCTGGGATACCTCAAGGCCCAAGTCTCCTACGGCCGCAATCACCCTGACTGCGGCCACCAGTTCACTGCCTGGCTCGCTGCGGAAAGGCCCATGAGGCCAGCGCGAATACCCACCGCGCGTTCAGCATGACCCGGTCGTCGCGCGCCCGGGTCAAGCGTGCGCCCGACGCGGTGATCCATTCACCACCAGCAGTCGCCGCCTCGGTCGAGGCTGCGGTGGCGACGGCGCGCGATGCAGGTCTTTCCCATGTGAATGACGAACGCCCGGGGGTCCACCGTCGCCGCTCGTGCAAGGCCTTCCGGTACGTCAGTTCCGATGGCCAGCCGGTCCGGGACCCGGCGGTGATCGTACGCATCCGCGCACTGGCGATTCCGCCGGCGTGGACCGACGTCTGGATCTGCAGTTCCGCCAACGGCCACCTGCAGGCTACCGGACGCGACGCACGGGGGCGCAAGCAATACCGTTATCATGCGACGTGGCGCAGTGTGCGTGACCAAAACAAGTTCGGTCGGCTGGTCGATTTTGCACGCGCGTTGCGGGTCATCCGGCGCAAGGTGGCGGCCGATCTTCGATTGCCCGGCCTGCCGCGGGAGAAAGTGCTGGCGGCAGTGGCGCGGCTCCTCGAGAACACGTTCATTCGCATCGGCAACGAGCGTTACGCGCGCCAGAACGGCTCCTTCGGCTTGACCACCCTGCGCAACCGGCATGTCAGGGTGAACGGCGAGCGCATCGCATTCGACTTCCGGGGCAAGAGCGGCCGGCAGCACCACATCGAGTTCGACGACGCGCGGCTTGCGCGCGTGATCCGGCGCTGCCGTGACCTGCCGGGCTACGAGGTTTTCCAGTACGTCGATGAGGCCGGCGAGCGGCACTCGATCGGCTCGAGCGATGTCAACGACTACCTGCGCGCCCTCTCCGGCGAGGATTACACGGCGAAGGATTTTCGCACCTGGGCGGGAACCGTGCTTGCGGTACTGGCGCTACAGGCGGCCGACGCACCGCGTTCGCAAGCACATGCGCGGAAGCTTCTCAACGCCGCGATCAGCGATGTCGCCAGGCAGCTAGGCAACACGGTGGCGGTATGCCGCAAGTGCTACATCCACCCCCGGGTGATCGAGCTTTTCATGCAAGGCGTCGGTCAGGCTGCACCTTTGGCGCGCCTCGCCGACGACGCGCCGCTCGTAGCCACCCGGCGCAAGGCGGTCGAGGACGCCGTGATCGGGCTATTGACCGGCCGCGCGAGGCGGCGTCGGGCGCAACCCGCGGGCGCATCGCCGAAAGACCCATCGGGGCTTCGCACGCGCCCCGACGACCGGAGAAGCGATAGTGTCGGCGCGCGCGATCGCGGTGCGCGCAGTGTGGAACAGCAGCAGGCAGATCAAAGGCGGCGCGCTACTGCAGCCTGAACAGGTCGCGATCACGATTGCCCAGCGGCTGTTGGTATAACGCGCCAGGGCAATGGACGCGGGCCGTCGGCGAGGACATTCGAACCTGCGGCAGTTTTTTCCTTGCCATCCCAGAAAATATTACTTCGCGGGCAAAGGCTTGTCGTGATTCGAAGGCAGGCTCTGGAGTGGCATAAGCGTTGCTAATGCCACGCGCAAGGGGTTGGCTGAACTCCGTTCCTCAGCGCTCTTACGGAGGTCCCGGACGCCCCTTCCAAGTGGCATGCGGTTTGCTCTATTTCCGAACGGTGGGGCGCAGTCGTCCTTCCAATTAACCAACACGGGAGCGAAGAATGTTTAACAAGGTGATCGGAATGGTGGTGGCGGCGGCGTTCCTC
>JANXZT010000213.1 GCA_025355395.1 Betaproteobacteria bacterium | reverse complement strand
CGCTGGCATCACGCGCCCGGCGATGCTGCACAAGATGACCGAGGCGCAATGGGATGAGGTCGTCGCCGTGCATCTGAAGGGGAGCTTCAATTGCTTGCAGGCGGTAGCGCCCGGCATGATGGACCAGCGTTCCGGCCGCATCATCAACGTCACCTCAACCGCAGGCGTACTGGGCACGATTGGCCAGATCAACTACAGCGCTGCCAAGGCGGGAATCGTCGGCTTGACGATGTCGGGCGCAAAGGAACTTGCGAAGTACGGCATCACCGTGAACGCGATCGCGCCTGGCGCGGCGACGGCTATGACCGAGACGATCCGCACCGACGATCGGTTCAGGGAAAAATACCTCGCCCGTATCCCATTGGGCCGCTGGGCGGAGCCCGGGGAAATCGCGCCGGTATTCGTTTTCTTCGCCTCGGACGCGGCGAGCTACGTCACTGGACAAGTGCTCGCCGCCGACGGCGGGATGACCATCCGGTAGCATCGACACCAACGACAACGACCGCATCCATGAACCGATCCTCCGACACCGAAAAGTCGCCCCTTCCGTAGAAATTTCAGACCGCGCGCGCCCGGAGTTTGAAGCGCTGAATCTTTCCGGTGGCGGTCTTGGGCAGCTCGTCGATGAACTCAATCCAGCGTGGATACTTGTACGGCGCGAGCTGCGACTTGATGTGCTGCCTCAGTTCCTCGGCGAGCGCTTCCGAGGGCTGCCATCCGCTTTTGAGCACCACGTAAGCGACTGGCTTGATCAGTTCCTTTTCATCCGCCTTGCCGATGACCGCGGCCTCGAGCACCGCTGGGTGGGTGAGGAGCGTCGACTCGACTTCGATCGGCGACACATAGATGCCGCTCACTTTCAGCATGTCGTCGCTGCGGCCCGCATAGATGTAATAGCCGTCGGCGTTCACCGAATACTTGTCGCCGCTGCGGGTCCACGGGCCCAGGAATGTGCTGCGGTTTTTCTCGCGATTGTTCCAGTAGGCCGTCGCGCTGGTCGCTCCGCGGATCTGAAGTTCGCCTACCTGCCCCCGCGCGACCGCCTGGCCATCATCGCCGGCAATCCGTAGCTCGTAGCCCGGCACCGGATTGCCACTGGTCCCGTAATGCACCTTTCCCGGACGATTCGAAAGGAAGGTGTGCAGCATTTCGGTCGAGCCCAGCCCGTCCAGGATCTCCACTGCGAAATGCTCGGTCCAGCGCTTCCCGATGTCCGCGGGCAGCGCCTCCCCTGCCGAGGTACAGCGGCGCAACTTCAGCTCTCCAGGCTTGGGTAGGTCCGAGCTCGCCAGCAAGGCGGCAAATAGGGTCGGTACGCCGTAAAATATCGTCGGTTGGTGCTTGCGCAGTCGGGCGAATACCGCCGCGGGCGTTGGTCGCTCCGCCATCAAAACCGCGGTAGCGCCGACCGCCATCGGAAACGTGAGACCGTTGCCAAGGCCGTAAGCGAAAAACAACTTCGCTGCCGAAAAGACCAAATCGTCCTCGCGAATCCCGAGGATGGGTTTCGCATACAACTCGGCCGTCTGAATCAGGCTGGAGTGAACGTGGAGCGTGCCCTTGGGCGCACCCGTCGAGCCGGAAGAGTAAAGCCAGAAACACGTGTCGTCGGGAGTCGTCTCGGCCGGTGCAAATTCAGCATCCGCGCCAGCCAGCAGTTGCGCAAATGGGTGATACGCACCCGGATCGCCGCCAGAGACGATCACACGCCTCAGGTGCGGCAATTTGCCGAGCAATGGCGCAAAGGCCGGGAGCAGCGACGCCGACACTATCAACGCGCAGGCGCGACTGTCCCGCAGCATGTGCTCGTAATCGTTCGTAGTCAGTAGCGTGTTCGCCGCGACCGGGACGATACCCGCTTTGATGCTGCCGAGGAACGCAGTCGGAAAGTCGATGGTGTCGAGAAGACAAAGCAGCACCCGCTGCTCGGGTCGTATGTCCAGGCCCGCCAGTGCGTTAGCACAACGATTCACTCGCGCCTCAAGCTCGCCGTAGGTATAGCTGCCCTGATCGTCGATGAAGGCAGTTTTACCGGTGCGGCCCGCCGCGAGATTGCGCGCGATCAGGTCGTGCGCAGCGTTGTAATCGCGAGGGATTTCTATCCGTGGCGGGCTCACCCGATGATCCGCAGTACTGAATCCGGGCACGGGTTGTTCCTCCTGGGGTCACCCATCGTTGCGGTCGTAATCGACCCTCGCACCTGGGGCAGTCCAAACGTAAGCCGACTTCTTCCGAGAGATTTAGCTGTCCGAAGCCCCGGTGCGACCAAGCACGACCTTGTCTGTCGTGTGCCGCCGCGAGGTCATCTTCCGATCAGGGCGCCCCACCGTCCTTGATCTGTAGCAAGCATTGCGCGGCGAGGTGCTCCCCAGCCTTGATTTGCATCAATGGCGTTTGATTGGGGCGCGCAGCAGCATCCGACCAGGAGCGACGCCGTGCCGGTTGCTTCAGCAGCGAGCCGCGTCTGATGGTGGGTACGTGCGGAGGGTCAATTACCTCGAGGCATGGTTACAGCGCTTCCACCACCCAAAGGCAGTATTGCCGATCGCGGAACAGCATGTGATCGCCAGCGTGTGACTGGCGATCGATTCCGCGTTCGCCAGTCGCACCGACCCCAGTACTGTCCAGGAGCGGGCCGCAAACTGTCATTTGCTGGGTATTGACCCGAACAGCAAATTAAGGATGCGGCGGGCGCGACGTTCTCGTGGCTAATCAGTTCGGCGCATATCGCGACCGCGGTCGCCGAAACCGCGCACCGTCAGGGCTACGCGACAGCGCCGCAGCCGGAGGACCCTTGGCGCTACCGTCAGACCGGACCCTGGCCACCGAGATCGATGAAGTCGCGGTGGCCGAAGCCAGCGGCATTGTCGATGAAGTAGATACCCTGCGGCTTCACTTCGTACCACTGGATGCGAGACAGCGCCTCGACGAGCGGCGCCACGACGGCGCCGCGTTCGCCAATCACGGGAAATTTCCTGGCGTACAAGCCGCGCACGCGGGCGATGTCACTTTGCACCACCGGGCGCACCGTGGCTTCGAGCTGGACGCCCTTAACCTCGCGCCAGTCGCCGTAATCCTCATGCACGGTGGCCGCGACCCTGGCATCGCTCGCGAGATGCTGTGCATGCCGGCTGCGCGGCGACGAGAGGAAATACAGCGTGAAGTCGTCGTTCACGTAGAACACTGCCGCGGCCCATGGTTGGGAAGTCGCCAACGTCATTACGTGATGTGCTTCGAGGTAGCGCAGGAGTGTGGCGCGCAGCAGCACACTCGCGGGACCGGACGAGCGATCGCCGCTCATGGCCACTTGCCCCTGTGAAGACCGAGCATATCGACCGGGGCGCTCATCACAGTGTGCTTTTGCGACGGCCGCATGCTCCGGACTCGGCTCATTGCAGCGTCGCTTCGCGCATTGCTTTCTCGAGCAGCCGCACTTCCACCTGGATGATCCGCGCGATCTCCTGCTGGCGCGCTTCGGTCATCCGGCTCTGGATCGCGCCCACGCTGATGGCAGCAAAAGGATGACCCCAACGATTCACGATGGGCATCCCGAGCGAGCTCGCACCGGGCGTGATGTGGATGTCGTTGAGCGCGTAGCCCAGCGCCCGCGAATGGGCGAGCATCTTCATGAGCGCCGGCACCGTGAGGCGATTGTACGCTCCGAAGCGCACGGCGTTGGCCGAGACGATCTCCTCGACGGCTTCGTCGGGCAGCAGCATGAATAGCGCCAGCCCGCCGGCGCCCGCACCCAGCGGACGGCGCGTTCCGACATCGAGCGTAAGCGTCTTGATCGGGAAGGAGCCCTCGCGGCGGTCGAGGCAGACCGAGTCGTAACCGCTGCGCACCGTCAGGAATACGGTGTCTCCCGTCTTCTCGGCGATGCGTTGCAGCGACGGGCGGCAGATGTCGACGAGATTGAACTGCGGGGCGGCGGCGAGCCCGAGCTCGAAGACGAGCGGCCCGAGAAAATAGCGGCGCGTTTCGGAATCCTGCATCACCAGGCCTTCGGCGACGAGGCACTTCAGAATGCGCCGCGCCGTCGAACGCTCGAGATGCGAGTGCTGGACGACCTCGGCCAGGCGCAGCCCCGTGCGGCTGCGCGATGCGATGACGCGCACCAGCATTGCCGCGCGCTGAATGCTTTGCGTGCCCTCGCGGACGGCCGGGGCCGATGTCACTGCACTCGCAATCATGGGGTGCCCTCGCAAAGATGAATTCGGCCACATTGTGAACGATTTTTTAGCGCACCGCACCTCCCCGGCAACCGGAGGCGATGCTAGAGTACACCTATTATATGCCTTGCCACACTGAAGGAAGCCAAGGCCGACACCACGTCTCGCGATGGCCGAATGAGCCAAAAATGGCCACATTGTGGACCATCAATCGGGAGGCCCAGGCAAAGGAGGAGCGATGCGCAGAATCATCGTGGGCATCACGGGCGCGACGGGCGCGATCCTGGGCATCCGTTTGCTCGAAGCGCTGCAGGATTCGGAAGTAGAGACCCACCTGGTGCTCTCCAAGTGGGCGATGCAGACCATCGAGCACGAGACGTCGTACACCTTGAAAGAGGTGCGCGAGTTCGCCTCCGTCGCCTATGAGCCCGCGAACATGGGCGCGGCGATCTCCTCCGGATCGTTCCAGACCGAGGGCATGGTGATCATCCCCTGCTCGATGCGCAGCCTGGGCGCGATCGCGCATGGCACCGGCGACCACCTCGTGCATCGCGCTGCTGACGTAATCCTCAAGGAGCGGCGGAAGCTCGTGCTGGTGGCCCGCGAGATGCCGCTGTCCGAGATCCACCTCGAGAACATGCTGAGGCTTTCGCGCATGGGTGTGACGATCATGCCGCCCATGCCGGCGTTCTATCACCACCCGCAAAGCATCGACGACATCGTCAACCATGTCGTCGCGCGGGTGCTCGATCAGTTCGGCATCCCCGCCGAGTTCGCCCGCCGTTGGAACGGCGAGATGCGGGCCAAGGTCGCGCGGATGGAACTGAAGCGTTGACACCGGTTTGTCACCTGAACGCACTCAATGGAGGAATGGCAATGAGCAACGTAGCAACCCCCGATCGGGACCATACCGTCACCAAGGAACGCGCCGCCGGCAAGGGCGCCGCCAAGGACGTCACCAGCCTGCGCTCGGCGATCGAGTGGCTGCGCGCGGAAGGCTTCCTGATCGAGACCAGCAAGGAAGTGAATCCCGATCTCGAGATCACCGGGCTGCAGAAGCACTTCGACGGCAGCTTCCCGATCCTCTTCAATAACGTGAAAGGCAAGCCCCACGCGCGCGCGGTGACCAATCTCTTCGGCGACATTCGCGTCATCGAAAAGATGTTCGGCTTCGCCAACGCGCAGGATCGCACGCGCAAGATCGCGCAGGCGATCAACCGGCCACTGAAGCCGGTCGTGATCGACCAGAAGGATGCACCCTGCCAGGAGCATGTGATCACCGACGACCTCGACGTCAACAAGTGGATCACCGCGATCCGCCATACCGCGCTCGAGCCTGAGCTCACGATCGGCTCCGGCATCCGCTGCATCTATGGTGATTACTTCGACGGCGGCAGCGATCTCGGCTACAACCGGATGAACTTCCGCTTGGGCAACGTCGGCACCTTCCAGATCTCCCCCGGCTCGCACATGTGGCAGGTCTACACCCAGCACTACGACGACGAAAAGCCGATCCCGATCACGGTGTGCTTCGGCGTCCCGCCGGCGTGCACGCTGCTCGCGGGCGCGGGCTTCGACTACGTGATCCTGCCCAAGGGCTGCGACGAGATCGGGGTGGCGGGTGCCGTGCAGGGCTCGCCGGTGCGCATGGTGAAGGCGCGCACGGTCGATGCCTACGCGCTCGCCGACGCCGAATACGTGCTCGAAGGCTATTTGCATCCACGCGACAAGCGCTACGAAACGCTCGAAGCCGAGCAGGCAGGAGTGCAAGGCAAGACGTTCTTCCATCCCGAGTGGGCCGGCTACATGGGCAAGGCGTACAAGGCGCCGACGTTCCACGTCACCGCCATCACCATGCGCAAGCCGGAGAGCAAGCCAATCATCTTCCCGCTCGGCGTGCACACAATGGATGACAGCAACATCGACACCACGGTGCGCGAGGCGGCGATCTACGAGCTATGCAACCGCCTGCAGCCCGGCATCATCCAGGACGTGCACATTCCCTACTGCATGACCGACTGGGGCGGCTGCATCATCCAGGTGAAGAAGCGCAACAAGATCGAGGAAGGCTGGCAGCGCAATTTCCTGGCGGCGATCCTGTCGTGCTCACAGGGCATGCGGCTCGCGATCGCAGTCTCCGAGGACGTCGACATCTACTCGATGGACGACATCATGTGGTGCCTCACCACGCGCGTGAATCCGAGGGCGGACATTCTCAATCCGATTCCGGGCGGGCGGGGGCAAACCTTCATGCCGGCCGAGCGGATGACTGCGGGCGAGAAGGCATGGACCGCTTCCAACACGCTGTTCGAGGGCGGCATGGGCATCGACGCCACCGTGCCGTACGGCTACGAGCAGGACTTCCACCGTCCCGTGTATCCGATCGACCGCGTCAAGCCGGAGGATTTCTTTGACGCCCAGCAGATGGCGACGATGAAGTCGCGCATGGCGGGCTGGGTGCTGTCGCTCGCCCGGACCGGGCGCTAGCGTCGCGGGAGACGCGGCGTGCTCGGTGTCTATCGTGTGATCGATTGCAGCGGCGAGCTGGGTTGGCTTGCGGGCCGGCTGCTCGCCGACCTCGGCGCCGACGTCGTGAAGATCGAGGCGCCGGGCGCAGCGATCGCGCGCGCCGACTGGCAGGCGTACAACGTCAACAAGAGGCTGCTGCGCCTGGAGATTGCCACAGCGCATGGACAGGACGCGCTCGAAGCGCTGCTTGATCGCGCGGATATCCTGATCGAGTCGGCCTCGCCCCCCCACTTACGCGGTGACCTCTTCGATCCATCCCGCATCCGGCAGCGTCATCCGCGCCTCGTTCACGTTTCTGCGACGCCGTTCGGCTGCGAGGGTCCGCACGCTGCGTGGCTCGCCTCCGATCTCGAGATCATGGCGGCAGGCGGAGCCATGTCGCTCGCCGGCGAGTCCGAAGGAAAGCCGGTCCGGGTGAGCGTGCCGCAGGCGCGCGCATGGGCCGGCACACATGCTGCGGCCGGCGCATTGATCGCGCTGCTGCATCGCGATGTTTCGGGACATGGCCAGCACGTCGATGTGTCGGCGCAGGCGGCGGTGCTCGCCGCGCTGGCGCACGCGCCGACATTCGTCGACATCAACGACAAGGTTCCGATGCGCTGCGGCGCATTCATCACGGGCCGAACCATCACCGGTGCGCGGCTGCGGGCGTTCTGGCCGTGCGCCGATGGCCACATCAATTTCGTGCTGTACGGCGGACCGGCCGGGCGCAGGAGCAACGAGCAGCTCGTGGCGTGGATGCGCGATGCGGGTGCCGATCTTGGCACGCTCGCCACAATCGACTGCGGCGATTTCGATCCCAAGCACCTGACGCAGGAAGAGGTGGATCGCCTCGAGGCGCCGGTCGGGCGCTTCTTCGCAACCCTCACCAAGCGCGAGTTCCTCGAAGGCGCCAGCGCACGCGAGATGCTGGGCTATCCGGTGTCGACCGTCGGCGATGTCGCCGCCGACCCGCAGCTCGCGGCGCGCGCGTTCTGGGCGGATGTCCCCGGCGAGCGCGGATCGTCCACTCGCCACTGCGGCGCGTTCCTGCTGGTCGACGGCAAGCGGCCGGCGCTGCGGCATGCGGCGGGGTCACCGGTGGCGCTGGTCGCGCTCCTCGAGCAATGGGGAAGCACGCTGGCTCGGACACGCGTCGAACCGATCACGGCAACGGAGGCCGGATGAGCACCGTCGACCAGGCGCTGTCAGGGGTGAAGGTCGTGGAGTTCGCGAGCTACGCCGCTGGTCCGCACGTGGGCAAGATCCTCGCCAACTTCGGCGCGATCGTGGTGCACGTCGAATCGCGCCAGCGCCCCGATGGCTTTCGCCTCGAGTATCCGCCGTTCAAGGACGGCATCCCCGGCCTCGACCGCGGCGGCTGCTTCGCCTTCTTCAACGATTCCAAGTACGGCGTCGCGCTCGACCTCAAGAACGAGGCGGCGCTGAGGCTCGCGCGCCGGCTTGTCGCATGGTGCGACGTGGTGATCGAGAACATGCGCCCCGGGGTGATGGCCCGGCTCGGGCTCGGCTTCGAAGCCATGCGTGAGCTCAATCCCGGGGTGATCCTGCTGTCGAGCTGCAACATGGGTCAGACGGGACCGCGCGCACATACGCCCGGCTTCGGTTCCCAGCTTTCCGCGCAGGCCGGATTCTGCGGGCTGACCGGAGAACCCGACGGCCCGCCGATGCTGCTCTACGGTCCGTACATCGACTTCATCGCGTCCACCATGAGCGTATCGGCCGTGTTGGCCGCGCTGGTGCGGCGACGGGAGACGGGTGAAGGTGCCTGGATCGATGTCGCCCAGTACGAGACTGGATTGCTTTTCATTGCCGATGCCCTGCTGGACTTTCACATGACCGGAAAAGAAGCCACGCGCGCGAGCAATGACAGTCCCGACGCGGCGCCGCATGATGCCTACCGTTGCCAGGGCGAGGACTGGCTTGCGCTCTCCTGCTGGTCGGATGCGGAGTTCGCGCGTCTTGCCAGCGTCATCGGCCGTCCGGAGCTCGCCCGCGACCCGCAATATGCCGATCTCGCGGCGCGCAAGCGCAACGCCGCGGCGCTGCGAACGCCTATCGAAGCCTGGTGCGGCACGCGCTCGAGCGACGCCGCGGCCGGCATCCTGCAAGAGGCCGGAGTGCACGCGCACCGGGTCAACACGGTGGCCGATCTGCTGCACGACCCGCAACTCGTGCACCGCCATACGTGGCGGCGCCGGCGTCATCCCGTCATCGGCGACCAGATGTATCTCTTCCCTGCATTTGATCTCGCCGAGACCCCGGGGGACATCACCGCGGCCGGACCGCGGCTCGGCGCCGACAATGACACCGTATTCCGCAATTTCATCGGCTTGACGGAAGAAGAGCACGCCGCCTGCCGGGAAGCGCACGCCTTCGATTGACCACCCAAAGCCAAGCCGCCCCGCGGCGATGCCGCATCGAAGCCACGACCGTAAGCGGCTCCGGCGCGAACGCTCGTCGCAAATCCACTGCACGGCACACCAGCAAAGGAAGAAACCATGAAGGACCTGATGAGCAACGTGATCGGCAATGCGGGCGCGGGCGCACCCGTCGCACCGGCGGCCGCGGACTTCAAGGTGCCCTACGACGATCTGCGCGGATGGATCGCCGCCGCGGAGAAGCTCGGCGAAGTGAGGGTCGTCAAGGGTGCATCGTGGCAGAAGGAGATCGGCATGGCCGCCGATCTCGTGATGCATTCGGATGAAGCGCCCTGCCTCGTATTCGACGAGATTCCCGGCTTTCCCAAGGGCTACCGCGTGCTGGTCAATTTCTTCGGCGGCCGGCGCAAGAATATGACGCTCGGCTTTCCGCTGACCTACGACAAGCTCGAGCTTTCGCGCGCCTTTCTCGAGCACTACCTGCGCGACATGAAAACGGTGCCGTACGAGGAAGTCGCCGATGGTCCCATCTTCGAGAACGTGATGATGGGTGCGGACATCGACGTGACGTCGTTCCCGACGCCGCTGTGGCACGACCACGACGGCGGGCGCTTCATCGGCACCGGCAGCTTCAACGT
>JANXZT010000189.1 GCA_025355395.1 Betaproteobacteria bacterium | reverse complement strand
TTGATTCCTTCGCCACATCCAGCACCTGGGATGTGAGTGCGATCGCCGAAAAACTGAGTGGCGCACGCGCTCACCATCACGCGCCTGCCGCCCGCCAGGTCGCGCGGGCGACACCGTTCCTGCGGATCGACGGCTTGCGCGATCGGCTCGGCAACGTGGCCCCGATCGAAATGCAGACCGGCGAAATCATCGGGCTCTACGGCGTGGTCGGCTGCGGCGCAGAGCGCGTCGCTCGGGCGCTTGCGGGTGTGACCCCGGCCGCGGAACTGCACATGAGCCTGGATGGACGCCGAGAGCCAATCACCACGCCCGTGCGCGCACACCAACTCGGCATCTCGTACCTGCCGACCGGACGCGCCGCCAATGGCATTCTGCCGACTCGATCGATACGCGAAAACCTCAACCTGTCGCTGCTCGGGCGATACTCCCGGGCCGGTTTTATCTTCAGGCAACGCGAGGCCGCGGGCAGCCGGGCACAGCTCGCTGCTAACGCCGTCAAATACGCCGACCTCGATGCTGAAATTGTCGAGTTGAGCGGCGGCAACCAGCAAAAAGTTCTCGCCGCGCGCGCCCTTTCGGCGGCGCGGCGGCTGCTGATACTCGAGGACCCGACCGCCGGCATCGATGTCCACGCCAAGGAAGAGATCCACGAGGCGATCCGTGCCCGCGCGGCTGAGGGTGTCGCCGTCATCCTGGTCTCAAGCGACCTGCTGGAGACCATCGAGCTCGTCGACAGCCTCGTGACCCTGTACGCAGGCAGAGTCGTCCGCCATTACGACAATCCGTCACCGCAGCACAAGGCGGCGATCGTAGCGGACGTGATCGGCCATCAAACGGCGGCGGCGCGGCCCGCGACGGTAGAAAATCAGTCATGACGCATGGGACAGGGCTATTCGGCCAGCTGGCCGGCGCGGCACGCAAGCGACGCGAAGATACCGTCCTGCCGATCTTGATCGTGCTCATTGCCACAGTGGCCGGCATCGTCGAGCCGCGCTTCTGGACGGTCGACAATCTGCTCAATCTTGCCCGCCAGGTCGTGCCGCTCCTCGTTATTTCGGTGGGCCAGGCGTTCGCGGTGATCAGCGGGGGACTCGATCTGTCGCTGGCCGCCATCATGTCCCTGTGCGGCGTCGCCGGCGTCCTCGTGATGAATCGGTACGGCATCTTGACGGGAATCGGCTGCATGTTATTGCTCGGTGCGGCGGTCGGTACAGCTTCCGGCGCCCTCATCGCATACTTTCGCACCACCCCGCTGGTGGTCACCTTAGGCATGCTGTCCGTCGCCCAGGCTTGCGCTCTGATCATGTCCAACGGGACGCCGATTTACGACGTGCCCGCCGGCTACTCGCAGCTCGTCGGCTTCGACTCCTTTGCAGGGTTACCCTGGTCCGTGTGGATCGGCAACACGACCCTGTTGGCCGGAGGATTTTTGCTGAGCCAAACCGTATTCGGCCGCTACGTGTATGCCATCGGCTCGAACGCCTCGGCGGCCGCAAAGTCCGGCGTCAACGTACCGCTCTACACGATGCTGGTTTACACGCTCAGCGGGCTATGCGCGGGCGTCGGCGCCATTGTGCTCACAGCCTGGGTCGGTTCAGCGCAGCCGGTCGCCGCGGCTGATATCACGTTACAGTCGGTAGCCGCGGTGGTGCTGGGCGGCGTGGCCCTGACCGGCGGTCGAGGCTCGATGCTACAGGTCGTCTATGGGGTCACCATGCTCAGCATGCTGTCGAACGTGATGAACATGATAGGCGTCTCGGCCTACTATCAAACCCTGGTCATCGGCTTCGTGATCATACTGGCGGTGGTCCTTGACCGCCTGCGGCGCGGCAGGGACTAGCGATGACGCCACGTCCGACGCCGCTTTTTCTGAATCGCTCCAACCCCCTTGCAGCAACCTCATCAGCGGAGATGCCCTTGTGAACACCGATACGCCGATCACGTGGCCCAGCGCCGACTTCTCCCGTGTCCCCTTCGCGATCTACCACGATCGCGCGCTCTACGAACTCGAACAGGAGCGGGTCTTCAAGGGCCCGGTATGGAATTATTTGGGGCTTGAAGCAGAACTGCCGAAGCCGGGCGACTTCATCACCACCCGTGTGGGTGACGTACCAGTGCTGGTGAATCGCAGCCAGAAGGGCGTGATCCATGCGTTTATCAATCGCTGCATGCATCGCGGCGCAGAGCTGCGTCGCGAGACCTGCGGCAATGCGGTCTTGCACACCTGCGTCTACCATCAGTGGAACTACACCCTGGAAGGCAATCTGCGCGGCGTGCCATTCGCCAACGGCGTCAACGGCGTCGGCGGACTTCCGCCCGATTTCAAAAAATCCGACATCAAGCTGCACGAGCTGAAGATCGCCATCTACAAGGGTGTCATTTTCGGCAGCTTCGACGAGTCCGCCGAGCCCCTGCACGACTACCTCGGCGCCGCCGTGCGCGGTGAAATCGACCGGCTTTTCTCCAAACCCATCCGCGTGCTCGGCTATCAACGGCAGCGCATCGGCGGCAATTGGAAGCTCTACAATGACAACGTGCGCGACCCGAATCATGGTGGGCTGCTGCACATGTTTCATGCGACCTTCGGACTGTATCGCTTGAGCCAGGTCGGCGGCGCGCGCATGGACGAACGCCACCGCCACAACATCAGCTACAACAGCTTGGGATCGGACGATGCCAAGGCTCAGGCGGACGGCTACAGCGGGATGGCCAAGGTGTTTCAGCCCGACTACCAATTGAAGGACATGCGTATGCTGTCGAATCGACAGGAGTTTCCCGACAAGGTCACCCTGGTCATCCTGTCGATCTTCCCCAATTGCGTCATCCAACAGATCGCGAATTCCCTCTGCACCCGTCAAATTCGTTCGCACGGTGTCGATGAGATGGAATTGTATTGGACCTATTTCGGCTACGAGGACGACGACAAGTCCATGACGGAGCATCGCATACGACAGTCCAATCTGGTGGGGCCCGGCGGATACATCTCGATGGAGGACGGCGAAGCGGTTGAAATCGTGCACCGCGCAACGCTGCGTCAGCTCGATAAACACGCCCGGGTCGAGATCGGCGGTACAGGTGAAATCAAGGATTCGCCGGGGCTGGTCACCGAGGTGCCGATACGCGGCTTCTACTCGTATTACCACGAACTCATGGGCTTCGAACCGGCGTCGTCGGACGCACGCGCGTGATCACCGCGGAATCGCGCTTCTTGGTCGCCGACCTGCTGGCCGACGCGGTCAACCTGTTGGACCGTGACGCGCTCGAGAGCTGGGTCGACTGCTTCGCAGAGAACGCCGTCTATCAGATTCTCTCGCGCGAAAACACCGAGCGGAATCTGCCGCTGCCGCTGTTCCAATGCGAAAGCAAAGATCAAATCCGCGACCGAGTGCTGTCGCTGCGCAAAGCAAATGTGACAAACCTACACCGTGACCGGCACATTGCCGGACCCGCCAAGCTCAGCAGGGATCCCGCAGGAACGCTTACGGCCGAATCGAGCTATACGCTTTTTTCCAGCACCTACGAAGGTACCAGCCGCCTGTTCAGCGTCGGTGCCTACCGCGATCGGATCACCATCGACAACGGCAAGGCGCTGTTCGTCGAACGCACGGTGATCGTCGACATGTTCAGCGTGCCGACCATGCTGTCGACGCCGATCTGACGTGTTCGCGCCGCGGCGGCGGGCGAATCCACCGGTGCACGGTGACGCCATCGCCATGTTACGGCGGCGCGGTGTAGGCCTCGCCGTACATTCGTTGCAAAAAGTGTCGTTTTGATGACGCGGCGCCGCAAACCGGTTTGGCCGGATGAAATCGT
>JANXZT010000174.1 GCA_025355395.1 Betaproteobacteria bacterium | reverse complement strand
CGGCCCACGCTGGCCCTGCCCCCAGGAAAGGCGGATCGAGTAAGCTTGATCATCAAATGCATGCACCATTCGTAATGCTCACCGCGCGGACACCTGTGACTGTCCTGTTTTGCCTACTCGGATCGATGCCGGCTGTCGACGCGGCCCAAGTGCGCAAGCGCGCGGGGGCGCGGTAGATGGCCCACGCGAACGATCGCGAACGCGCTCCGCGTGCCCGCTCGCCCGGTCAGCCGACCCGACCGGCACGCAGCCTGCCGCCGGATGCCACGATGCCCATCGACGGCCCGGCGGTGGTCTTGAAGCCGGGTCGCGAAAAGGCGCTGCTCCATCGTCATCCCTGGCTTTTTTCCGGCGGCATCGATCATGTGAGGGGGGATCCGGCGAGCGGTGAAACTGTCGCCGTAGAGAACGCCGATGGCGGCTTCCTTTGCCGTGCGGCCTACTCGCCGGCGTCCCAGATCCGGGCGCGGGCCTGGTCTTTCGATCCCGCTGAAACCGTCGACGCGGCATTTTTCGAACGACGGGTGAACACCGCGGTTGCCGCACGGCAATCGATGCTCGATGGGCAGCACACCGCGTGCCGGTTGATCCATGGCGAATCGGATGGATTGCCCGGCGTCATCGCCGATCGTTATGGCGACACCCTGGTGGTGCAATTTACTGCAGCGGGCGCCGAACACTGGCGCGCAACGATTGTCCAGGCGCTTCTCGCTGCCACCGGTGCCAAGGGCGCCTACGAGCGCTCCGATGCCGATGTGCGCACCCTCGAAGGGTTGCCGCCGCGCACCGGCTTGGTCGCGGGGCAGGTGCCCGACGAAGTCTTGATGATCGAAGACGGCATCCGGTACCGCGTCGATATTGCAGCCGGGCAAAAGACCGGCTTTTTTCTCGACCAGCGCGAGAATCGCGCTGCGGTGCGGAGCTACGCGGCAAACCGGGCGGTGCTCAACATGTTCTGTTACACCGGCGCGTTCTCGCTGGCGGCATTAAACGGTGGCGCCACCGAAGTGCTATCGATCGACAGCTCGACCGAGGCGCTCGCACTGGCCCGCGAAAATCTCCAGCGCAATCCTCAACTGCCGGCCGAGCGTGCGCAGTGGCGGGCAGCCGACGCATTCCAGGAACTGCGCCGGTTGCGTGACGCAGGCCAACAATTCGACATGGTCGTGCTCGACCCACCCAAGTTCGCGCCCACCGCTCACCACGCCGAACGGGCGGCGCGCGCGTACAAGGACATCAATCTGTGGGCGCTGAAACTGTTGCGTCCCGGCGGCTTGTTGGCCACGTTTTCGTGCTCGGGCGGCATCGATGCGGCGCTCTTTCGCAAGATCATCGCCGGAGCGGCGGTCGACGCGCGAGCACAATGCGTCGTCATGCGGGCGTTCGCAGCGAGCGCGGATCATCCGGTGGCCCTCGCCTTTCCCGAAGGCGAATACCTCAAGGGACTACTGCTCCGGCGCATCGCCTGACGGCCATCCCCCAAGTCGCGGATGGCCGCCATGCGAACGGATCAGCTCTTGCGCGTGGAGAGGCAGGACTTCATGAAAGCCTTGCGTTCCGGCCCTTTCTTGCCGGTGGCCGATTTGTTGCACTCCTTCATGCGATTTTGCTGACTTCCCACGGCCGCGACCTTGACCGGGCCCGTGGCCGACCGCGGATCCGATTTGGAGGCGGCGCCGACGAGCGGCACCGTGGCCGGCTTGCTGGCCTCGCTCACCTTGGCCGTGGTGGGCTTGGCGTTGGGCGCCGGGTCGGCCGCCAATACCGAGGTGGAAGCGACCAGCGCGGCAAAGAACAGCAGGGACGAAGTCTTCATGGCAAATCTCCTTCGAAGGTCATTGAGGGATTGCCCCGGCATCTGCCCGGGACAACGCCTCAACGCGGCGAAGGCGCCTCGACACGACAGACGAACGGGCTAAGACGCACGGCTGATCGCGCTTCCACTACAAGCCACGGCTGACCGCGCTTCCGCCACAAGCCACGGCTGACCGCGCTTCCACCGCAAGCCACGGCTGACCTGCGTCGCCCCACAGACCATGTCATTCCAGCGCACGCGGGAATCCATTTTCAGGCATCAAGATCGTCCGCCTCAAGGTCAAAATGGGTCCCTGCGTTCGCAGGGATGACGATGTTGCGCCGTCACGTTCGCGGGGCCCTACCCGATAAGAGATCGCAGCGAACCGCTCGCGGGATAAAACAAGGCCGCACCAAGTTGCCCGGATGCGGCCTTGCAGTCTCGATCGGATGGACAGGAGGTCATCCGACCGGATACGAAAAAGGGGCTTTGAGCGTCAGGCGCCCTTCATGCAATCGCTTTGTGCCTTCTTGCGCTCGTCGGCCTTCATGCCGGCGGTCTGCTTGTTGCACATCACCATCTTGCTTTCCTTCTTGGCGGGCTTCGCCTTGAGGCACGAATTCACGAAGGCCTGCCGGTCCTTGCCCTCGAGCTTCTTGTCGCCGGCCTGGGTCTGGCATTCCTTCATCTTGTTTTGCTGAGGATTGTCCGCGGCGAACACCGGGCTGGCGGCAACCGCGCACGCGCTCAACAGGGCCATGGCAAGCAGGTTCTTCATGTGATTCTCCTTGAGAGGTTTTTGAAGCCTTCCGGGCGCTTGAATGAGCTGGATGCCCCTGGCGATGCGCCGGCCGCTGGTGTGCGGATTGAAGGCAGTTTACGGCATCCCTAACGCACGAGGCAACGGTTTGGCGGACCGGCGTAACGCGGGTGTCGCAAAAAAACTTAATGCAGTGCAACATACTCCCTGCCCTACCCGTAGCCGGTACCAGCCTTCTGCAGTAATATATTGTTTCTCAAAGCTATTGCCATTGGAGTCCCGGTTGTCCACTGCCACCGACAGGTCCCGGCTGATCACACCGCCGGCCGCGCAGGCCCAACTGCCGATCGACGATACCCGCATCCGGGACATCATGGAGCTGGCCCCGCCGGCCCATCTCCTGCGCGAGTTTCCGGCGTCGACGCGTGCGGCCGCGACGACCTTCAACGCCCGGCAGGCCATTCACCGCATTCTGCACGGCGCCGATGACCGCCTGCTGGTCGTTGTCGGACCCTGCTCCATTCATGACTACGATGCGGCGATCGATTACGCGACACGCCTTGCTGCCGTGAAGCGCGAGCTCGAGCCCGAGCTCATCATCGTGATGCGGGTGTATTTCGAAAAGCCGCGCACTACCGTGGGCTGGAAAGGTCTCATCAACGATCCGCGACTGGACGACAGCTTTCGCATCAACGAGGGGCTGCGCCTGGCGCGCCGGATCTTGGTCGAGATTGCGGATCTCACGCTGCCCGCCGGCACCGAATATCTGGATGTGATCAGTCCCCAGTACATCGCCGACCTGATCGCATGGGGCGCAATCGGCGCACGCACCACCGAAAGCCAGGTGCACCGGCAGCTTGCCTCCGGGTTGTCCTGTCCTGTCGGTTTCAAGAACGGCACCGATGGTGACGTGAAGATTGCGGTGGACGCAATCAAGGCCGCCTCGGCGCCGCATCACTTCCTGTCGGTGACCAAAGGCGGGCATTCCGCGATCGTCAGCACC
>JANXZT010000168.1 GCA_025355395.1 Betaproteobacteria bacterium | reverse complement strand
CGCGCGAGCGTCGACAACGCCGTCGCCGCGGCGGGTCTTGGCATCAACGTCAACCGCGTGTTCGCGTTGACGTTCGCGCTGGGGTCGGGGCTCGCCGGGCTCGGCGGCGCGCTTGGCATCGACGTGCTTGGGCTCGATCCGACGTTTCCGCTCAAGTACATGGTGTATTTCCTGCTCGTTGTCGCCGTCGGCGGGACCGGGACGATTAAGGGTCCGCTCATCGCCGCGCTGATCCTCGGCGTGTTCGATGTCGCCGGCAAATACTTCGTGCCGCAGGTCGGTGGGTTCGTCATCTACGCGCTGATGGTCGTGCTGCTAATCGTGTTTCCGGCGGGGCTCTATGGACGCAGGACATGACGGCTGCGGCGCGGGCAAGCGTCGCGCCCACTGCGGCGACCGTTTCGCGGCTGCCGGATGGGCGCTGGCGCGCGCTCGAAATCGCTTTCTGGCTGCTTCCGGTCGCCGCGTTCTTCGTGCTGCCCGACTATCGCGTGCTCGGCAGCCAGATCCTGATCGCAGGGCTGTTCGCGGTGTCGCTCGACCTGATCCTAGGCTACGCCGGCATCGTTTCGCTCGGCCACGCCGCGTTTTTTGGCATCGGCGCGTATGCGGCCGGCCTGCTTGCAAAAAATGGCTTCAACGAACCGATCTCCGGATTGCTCGTCGCCGCGGCCGTCGCCGCGCTGGCCGGGTACCTGGTGAGCTTCCTCGTCGTGCGCGGCAGCGACCTGACGCGCCTGATGGTGACGCTCGGCATCGGTCTGATGGCGTGGGAGGCCGCGAACAAGGCCGCATTTGTCACCGGCGGCGTCGACGGCCTGAGCTTCACTGCGGGGAAGCTGCTCGGCACGTGGGGATTCGATCTCGGCGGGCGCACGGCGTTCCTTTATGCGCTCGCCGTCGTGTTCGTCGTCTTGCTGATCGTGCGCAGGCTCGTGAGCTCGCCGTTCGGCCTGAGCCTGCGCGGCATTCGTGAAGGCGGCAAGCGCATGCCGGCGATCGGCGCGCCGGTGGGCAAGCGCCTCCGCACGATATTCACGGTCGCTGCCGCAGTCGCGGGCATCGCCGGCGCGCTGCTCGCGCAGACGACGCAATTCGTGGGCATCGACTCGCTGGGCTTTCCGCGCTCAGCAGAACTTCTGATCATGCTGGTGCTGGGCGGGACGGGGCGCCTCTACGGTGGTTTCGTCGGCGCGGCAGTCTTCATGATCGCGCAGGATTACCTGTCGGGCATCGATCCGGTGTACTGGGAATTCTGGATTGGCTTCTTCCTGGTAGTGATTGTCCTGTTCGCGCGGGGCGGGGTCCTGGGCGGCCTCGATTCGTTGCGCGAGAGACTGGTGTCACGGCAATGACTCCGGCGCTACGCACGCAATCGCTCTCGAAGGAGTGGGGCTCATTCAAGGCGAACAACGACGTCACGCTCGCGTTCGCGCCGGGCGCGCGTCACGCGCTGATCGGCCCGAACGGCGCCGGCAAGACTACGTTCATTAACCTGCTCACCGGCGCGCTTTTGCCGACGGCGGGCGAGGTGTTCTTGGGCGACGAGAACATCACCGCGCTGCCGCAGGACGCGCGCGTCAAGCGCGGCATGACGCGCACGTTCCAGATCAACACGCTGTTCCCCGGACTCACGGTGCTCGAATCGGTCGTGCTCGCGATTTGCGAGCGCGAAGGCCGCGCCGGCGTCTGGCACCGGACCGTCGCGCAGCAGCGTGCGGCGGCGGACGAAGCCGGCGCATTGCTCGAATCGCTGCACCTGACGGCAGAACGCAACGCGACGACGCGTAGCCTCGCCTACGGCAAGCAGCGCCTGATCGAGATCGCGCTCGCCTTGGCGACGCGGCCGCGGATCCTGCTGCTTGACGAGCCGGCCGCGGGAATCCCGGCGGGCGAGAGTGCCGAGCTGTTCGGCGTCATCGCCGCGCTGCCGCGCGAGGTCACGATCGTATTCATTGAGCACGACATGGACCTCGTGTTCCGCTTCGCCGAGCGCATCACCGTCCTCGTCGCCGGCCGGGTCCTGATCGAAGGCACGCCGGCGGAGATCGCCGCGGACAAGCGCGTCAAGGAGGTCTATCTCGGCGAGGCAGAGCGTGGCTGAGCTCCTTTCGCTCGACGGCGTGACCGCCGGATACGGCGCGTCGATCGTGCTGGACGACGTGTCGCTCGCGCTTGCCGAGGGCGACAGCATGGCACTGCTCGGGCGCAACGGCGTCGGCAAGACCACGCTGCTGGTGACGATGATGGGGCTGACGCGCGTCCACCGCGGACGGCTCTCGTGGCGCGGCAAGGATCTCGCGGCGTTGCCTACGTTTCGGCGCGCGCAGGCCGGCCTGGGCTGGGTGCCGCAGGAACGCTACATGTGGCCGTCCCTTACGATCGAAGAGCACCTGACGGCGGTCGCGCGCCCCGGACACTGGAACATCGCGCGGGTCTACGAAGTCTTTCCGCGACTCCAGGAACGCCGCAACAACCTGGGTAACCAGCTTTCCGGCGGCGAACAGCAGATGCTGGCGATCGCTCGCGCGCTGATGGTCAATCCCAGCCTGCTCCTGCTCGACGAACCGATGGAAGGGCTCGCGCCGATCATTGTGCAGGAGCTGATGCAGGTGATTCGCCGGCTCGTCCGCGAAGGCGGCATGGCGGTGATCGTCGTCGAGCAGCACGCCAAGCTCGCGCTGTCGCTCGCGCGGAACGCGATTGTGCTCGACCGCGGACGGGTCGTCCATCGATCTGACAGCGCGGCTCTCCTGAGCGATCCGGACACGCTGCACCGGCTGGTCGCGGTGGCGTAGCCAGGCGTTTTCCGGCATTCGGACAAGGGTTTTGTTGATGCTTACGTTGGCGCTGGTCGAAGTCGAAGTCCGGCTTTGGCGAAGCCACGGTAACCGGGATGCTCATCACGCTCCTCGTCGTCTATCGGCTGGCGTGGGTCACCACCTTTGCCGACGCGCGCTATCTTCGAGGCCGTTGAACCTCGCGCCCCCAAACGCGAACTCTTTGATCCAGGTCACGGGCTGGCATCCGGCCGTGACCTATGCTGGCGGTGTCGCTTGACGCACGCACGGAGTACAAAATGGGAGCAAATGTCGGTGCCGTTGACCGGGCGTTGCGCATCATTGCCGGCCTGGTCATCTTGAGCCTGTTCTTCGTCGTTGAGGGGGCCAACCGCTGGTGGACCTTGCTCGGCTTGGTGCCGCTCGCCACGGGTCTAGTCGGATGGTGCCCGGCGTACCTGCCGTTTGGCATCAGCACCCGCAAGCGCAGTGCCCTCTAACGGCCACCCGCTTTCACGCACGCAAGGCGCGAAAGAGATGGCTGAGACGGTTGCGGCGACACGCGGCTGGCGGGCTGGCGCCCGACGGGCCGGTGTCCACTGACTATGGAATCCCCTGCGAGCGTTAGCGACCGCCCCGATGTCGTTGACGTGTGCTTTCACTGCGGTGAGCGGAATCCTTCGGGCGCGCGCTGGCCTCTCATCTTGAACGGTGTCGATCGGTCCTGCTGCTGCGCCGGCTGCATGGGCGTCGCCCAAGTAATACACGCGGCGGGACTGGACGATTTCTATTCTCGCCGCAGCGCAGTTCGCGAGCCGCGGCGCCCGCGCATTGACGCATGGGACGGTTATGATGCCGCGGCCGAAGCAGCGGGCCTGATCAGGTATCTCCAAGGCGAGATGCGCGAGGTGTCCCTACTGCTCGAAGGCATCCATTGCGCCGCGTGCGTCTGGCTTAACGAAACCTATCTGCAACGGCAACCAGGTGTCGTCGACGTGAGCGTCAACTTCGCGACGCGTCGCGCACGCGTGCGCTGGGACGCGAGTCAGGCGAAGCTCTCCGATCTGCTGCGCGCGGTTGCGGCGATCGGATACCGCGCTTATCCGTACGATCCGGCGCGGCGCGAGGCGTTGGCGGGACGTGAGAGCCGTGCGTTGCTCGCCCGCACCGCCCTGGCGCTGCTGGCGATGATGCAGGTGATGATGTTCGCGGTGCCGGCCTACATCAGCATCGACGGCGTCGAGCCCGAATATCGGACGCTGCTCGACTGGGCGAGCCTCACGCTTTCGCTACCGGTCGTCTTGTATTGCGCCGCGCCGTTCTTTGCCGGCGCGCTGCGGGACCTCCGGCTGCGCCGACTCGGCATGGACGTGCCGGTCACGATCGGCGTCGGCGGTGCCTTTATCGCCAGCGCGTGGTCGACGCTCAGCGGTAGCGGCGCCGTCTATTACGATTCGGTCACGATGTTTGTCGCGCTGCTGCTCGTCGCGCGCCTCGTCGAATTGCGCGCACGGCAACGTGCAGGTGACGCGATCGAGTCCATCGCCCGCGACCTCCCTGATACCGCGGAGCGCGTGCGTGGTTATCCTGCTTCATTCGCCGCGGAAACCGTCGCCGCGGGGGCGCTGCGTCCAGGCGACTGCATCCGCGTCGCGACCGGTGCGTCCATTCCCGCTGATGGCGATGTCGTCGAAGGTCATTCCAGCGTCGAAGAGGCGGTGTTGACCGGCGAAAGCTGGCCTCGAAGCAAGGTGCCCGGCGACACCGTGCTGGCCGGGTCGATCAATCGCGAAAGCCCGTTGCTGGTGCGGGTGAGTGCGGCAGGCGAGGCGACGACGTTAGCCGCACTTGGCCGACTGGTCGAGCGGGCAGCCAGCGAACGACCGCGCGTGGCAAGGATTGCGGATCGCGTCGCCGGATGGTTCGTTGCCGCGCTGTTGCTGCTTGCGCTGGCGACAGGACTCGCATGGTGGTATCTCGAGCCGGCACGCGCGTTAGCCGTGACCTTCGCCGTGCTGGTCGTAAGTTGCCCGTGTGCGCTGTCGCTGGCGACCCCGGCCGCACTGGCCGCCGCGGCCGGCGCGCTCGGTCGCCGCCGCATCCTGGCCGTGCGCGGCGACGCATTGGAGACGATGGCGCGGGTGACACATGTCGTTCTCGACAAGACGGGCACACTGACAACCGGTCGCTTGCAACTTACCGAAGTCGAGCCGCTGGACGGGAACGCGCGTGCAACTTGCATCGCGCTTGCCGCGGCGCTCGAGGAGGGCTCGGAGCATCCAATCGCGCGAGCACTGCGGACGGCTGCGCCGCCTCCACGTACTGTGCTCGCCGCCCGTGATGTTGTCGCTTCACCCGGCAGCGGCATCGAGGGAGTCATCGAAGGTCGCCGTTATAGATTGGGTCGGCCCGATTGGGTCGCTGCGCTGCACGGCCGACCGCTGCAGGCGGCTGCCGTTGCATCGGACGCGATCGCGGTGGCGTTGGGCGACGAGGCCGGCTGGGTCGCGTCACTTTCGTTCAGCGACACGCTGCGGCCGGGTGCGCAAGCGCTGGTCGCCATGCTGCAAGAAATGGGAATCCACGTTTCGTTGCTGTCAGGCGATCGCGATGAGACCGTGAGGCATGTCGCGCAAACCGTGGGTATCGCGGACCATCGCGGCAATGCGCGGCCCGAGGACAAGCGCGCGCGCATCGCTGAACTGCAGCGCGACGGCGCGATCGTCGCCATGGTCGGTGACGGCGTCAACGACGCGCCCAGCCTGGCGCAGGCCAACGTCTCATTATCGCTCGGCAGCGCCGCGACGCTGACGCAGTGGACCGCCGATGTCGTCGTGCTGGGCGATGATCTGCCGCGAATCGCCGAAGCGATCACCCGCGCGCGGCAGGCGTTCCGGGTAATCCGCCAGAACCTCGTCTGGGCGTTCGGTTACAACCTGGTGGCGATTCCGCTGGCCGCGACCGGGCACTTGACTCCGCTCGCCGCCGCATTGGGCATGTCCGCCTCGTCGTTGCTGGTGGTTGGCAATGCGCTGCGGCTTCTGCATGACGGCCGGGCGCCCACTGTGCCGACAACATCGTCCTCCGTGGGCGGCTTGATCGCCATTACGAGCTAGCGGCGCGGCGTGAACATCCTCTATCTATTGATCCCGCTCTCGGTTGTGTTGGTGTTTCTGATCGGCGCCGCGTTCTGGTGGTCGGTTGGTAGCGGCCAGTTCGACGACCTGGAAGGTCCGGCACACCGGATCATCTCCGATGACGACTCACCGGTTTGATCTGCGTCAACTTGCGGCAGACCGCGGCCAGTTAGCATTTCGATGTCGGTGGTAAAGGCCGTGATTTTACGAACTCGGGACTGAGGAAGCGACGCGCATGAGCACCGCGGTGGTATCGACATTCAATTACAAGGTGGTGCGTCAGTTCTCGATCATGACGGTCGTCTGGGGGATCGTCGGCATGCTGGTCGGCGTGATCGTCGCCGCGCAGTTGCTCTGGCCGGACCTCACAAACGGGATTCCGTGGCTGTCGTATGGTCGCCTCCGGCCGTTGCATACCAACGCAGTGATCTTTGCGTTTGGCGGTTCAGCGCTGTTTGCGAGCTCATTCTATGTCGTGCAGCGCACCTGCCAGGTGCGCCTGTTC
>JANXZT010000137.1 GCA_025355395.1 Betaproteobacteria bacterium | reverse complement strand
GAAATCGTCTTGTCGTCTCGCCTCGACGAATTCAAGCCGCACCCCCAACGCCTGAGCCGCGACCTCCGCTCGCTGCCGCACAGAGCTGGCTCGGGAAAATGAGACTGGCGTTGAAGTGAAGGACCTGCTCGAATGGGTGAGGATATCGCCCGCAAAGGAGCAGTGCAATGAGAAGGCCGGGACGGAACCACACGGCGGCGTTCAAGGCGAAGGTGGCCCTGGCGGCGTTGAAGGGCGACAGGACGCTGGCGGAGTTGGCCGAGAAGTACGACGTGCACGGCAGCCAGATCACGCAATGGAAGACGCAGTTACTGGAGGGTGCTATCGGCGTGTTCCTGACGCCGGGCGAGAAGCGCGGCACGGAACAGGGTCCGAGTGCCAAGGAGATGCAGGCCAAGATCGGGCAACTGGCATTGGAAGTTGATTTTTTGGAAGTCGCGCTCGGTCGCGTCGGCGATGCGAGCGCAAAGCGATGATCATCCAATCCCATCCGTTACCGGTGAAGCGACAGGCGGAGTTGCTGGAGATCTCGCGAGCGAACGTGTATTACCTGCCGACACCAACGTCCGAGAAGGATCTGGCGCTGATGCGGGCCATCGACGAGTTGCACCTGGAATACCCGTTCCTCGGTGCACGGCAGTTGCGCAAAATCCTGCGGCGCGAAGGGCACCCCCACGCGGGCCGACTGCACATCGGTACGCTGATGGCGAAGATGGGCATCACGGCGCTGTACCGCAAACCCAGTACCAGCAAGCGCCATCCGGCGCACAAGATCTACCCGTACCTGCTGCGCCACCTGGCCATTGAGCGAGCGAATCACGTCTGGGCCATGGACATCACGTACTTGCCGATGCAACGCGGCTTCATCTACCTGGCGGCGGTCATGGATTGGGCCACGCGGCGGGTGTTGGCGTGGCGGGTGTCCAACACGCTGACGGCGGATTTCTGTGTCGAGGCCGTCGAAGAAGCAATCTCCCAGTACGGCAAACCGGAAATCTTCAACACCGATCAGGGCTCGCAATTCACCAGCGATGACTTCACCACGATGCTGCACGGCCACGGCGTGGCGATCAGCATGGACGGCCGCGGCTGCTGGCGCGACAACGTGTTCGTGGAACGGCTGTGGCGCTCGATCAAATACGAAGAGGTCTACCTGCATGCCTACGAGAGCGTCAGCGCGGCCAAAGCCGGCGTCGGGCGATACCTGGATTTCTACAACCGCCGCCGACCGCACACGGCGCTGGGCGACCGAACTCCCGACGAGGCATACTTCACCCAACCAACCTTAAAGAACGCAGCCTGAAAGAGATCGGGGTAACCCGCCGGCGACCAGCCCGCGGATTCCCGCCACCGCAGGAAATTCACTTACAAAACGCAGAAATCTGTCTTAACTAACCGAGCCAGCTCTCTCCTGGTGCCGCAGGTGGCGAGCAACACCATCTACTTCGCGATGCCGCCGCAATTGGTGGCGCACCTGATCTTCGACATCGTCGGGTACCACGTGGTATCGGACGCGACTGCGTTGCGATGCACGAACGTGAGCTCTTCGCCGGTGTCCATCGGCGCCGGCGCGTCCGGCAGCGCGACCTCCCCGGCCTGCGCTGCGGGCTATGCGTTGGCCAGCGGCAGTTGCGACAGCACAGCCCCCGGTCTGAGGTTGACCGGGCACAAGGCCGCGAGCGGGAACACGACGTGGCTTTGCGCCGCAACCAACACCGGCGGTACGACCGCCAGCCTGACTGCTACGGCAAATTGCTGCCGCGTCCCAGGCCGCTGAGCACAGAGTGAGCAGCACAACCTGTTGCCGAGTGCCCGGACGTCAATCAGCTGGATCTACTTCGTGCCGCGGCCAGAATGGTCCGCGTGGCTAGCGAGACTTCCCCGCGTCGACCGCAAAGACCTCCACTGCGACGGCCTTTCCCTTAAGCGGTACCGCGCCGAGCGGCTCGACCGCCACGCGCTCGCTTAGTGCCGAACGCGTGGCGTGGTCGATCAGGATGGTGCGTTGCGCGACCTTGGTGTGAGTTTCAAGACGCGATGCGAGATTGACGATGTCGCCGATGCACGTGTACGTCGCACGGTCGTTGGTGCCGGCGTATCCGGCCACCATCTCGCCCGAGGCGATGCCGATGCCGATCCTCAGTCGAGGTTTCGCCGCCGCCTCGCGCTCGACATTGAAAAGTTCGATCAGCTCAACCATTTCCTGGGCTGCGCGGACGGCACATGCGCAGTGGTCCGGCAGCGGTACAGGCGCGCCGAAGACGGACATCAACCCGTCACCCATCATCAGCGTGACGATGCCACCGTGGCTGCTGATCGCGTCGAACATCAGCGCGTAGTAGGTGTTGAGCAGCTCGATGGTTTCCTCGGGTGTCTGCGATTCCGCAAGTGACGTGAAGTCGCGGATATCGGAGAACATCACCG
>JANXZT010000126.1 GCA_025355395.1 Betaproteobacteria bacterium | reverse complement strand
GCCCATGTCTTGGCGAGCCAATCTCGATGAAGCAACCACCGACTGGAGAGCTGTATGCGGGAGAACCGCACGTACAGTTCGGAGGGCGGGGAGGGCCTTGGCCCTTCCCGACCCCTATCATGTGAAGGGATTTGAACAATTCGATAAACAACTCGTTTAGGCTTCACAACTAGCACAACTCGTTAAGGCTTCACAACGAGCACAACTCGTTGCGGCTTCACAACGAGCACAACGTGTTGAGGCTTCACAACTAGCACAACGTGTCGAGGCGGCACGACTAGCGGCGGGATTTCGACGTCTTGCGCACAGGCGCCGCGAGCGCTGGCGACGCCGTCGCGCCCGCTTCGGCGAGCGTGAAGTCGATCTTGGTGGTCTCCAGGTCCACGCGCGCCACCTTCACCCGCACCCGTCCCGCGAGCTGGAACACGCGGCCGCTGCGCTCGCCGAGCAAGGCATGACGCGCCGGCTCGAAGTGAAAGTAATCCCGTCCGAGCTCGGTGATATGCACGAGGCCGTCGACATTGAGCTCGTCGATCGTTACAAAGATGCCGAAGCCCGTGACGCCACTGATCGTGCCATCGAAGGTCTCGCCGACCTTGTCGCGCATGTAAAAGCACTTGAGCCAGTTCTCGACATCGCGGGTGGCATCGTCGGCGCGCCGCTCGGTCATCGAGCAATGAGCGCCAAGCGCATCCCACGAAGCGCCCACGGGGGTGTAGTGCCGCTGTTCCAGCACAGCCTTGATGGCGCGGTGCACCAGAAGATCCGGGTAACGCCGGATGGGTGAGGTGAAGTGCGCATACGCCTCGTACGCCAACCCGAAGTGCCCGACGTTGTCAGGGCGATATTGCGCCTGCTGCAGCGAACGCAGCAGAACCGTTTGCAGCAGTGCGAAATCCGGCCGCGGCCGGATGCGTTCGAGAAGCTGGGCGTAGTCGGCCGCGGTCGGATCGTCCCCGCCACCGAGGCTAAGCGCGCTGCTGCCCAGAAATTCCTTGAGGAGCGCAAGCTTTTCCGGTGTCGGCCCTTCATGGACGCGATAGAGCGCAGGCTGCTCGTGCTTGCCCAGGAATTCCGCGGTGCAGACGTTGGCGGCGAGCATGCATTCCTCGATCAGCCGGTGCGCTTCATTGCGCACCACCGGCACGATGCGGGCAATCTTGCCTTGCGCATCGAACTCGAGCTGCATTTCCACCGTTTCGAAATCGATGGCCCCGCGCTTCGCCCGCGATTTGCGCAACGCGAGATAGACCGCGTGGAGATTCGTGAGGTGTGGCATCAGCGGCGTCGCTTCGGGTGGCGTCGCTTCCGCGCGCTCGGCCGCCGACAGCCAGTTCCACACCTGGGTATAGGTGAGTCGCGCGCGCGAATGCATGACCGAGGGATAGAAGCGGTAGCTGCGGATCGTGCCCTGGGTGCTGATGTCCATGTCGCACACCATGCAAAGACGGTCGACTGCCGGTTTGAGCGAGCACAGCTCGTTGGACAGCGCTTCGGGCAGCATTGGTATCACCCGCCGCGGAAAATACACGGAAGTGCCGCGCTCGCGCCCATCCACATCGAGCGGCGATCCGTCGCGCACGTAATGGGAGACATCGGCAATCGCCACCACCAGACGAAAACCCCGGCCCTTCCGCTCGCAATATACAGCGTCATCGAAATCGCGCGCCGTTTCTCCGTCGATGGTCACAAGGGCGAGATCGCGCACATCGATTCGCCCGGCGCAGGCCGCCGGGTCCACGGTGGTGGGCAACTGCTTGGCCTCTTTTCGCGCGGGCTTGGAGAACTCGAAGGGAAGATCGTGCTTGCGCAGTGCGATCTCGATTTCCATGCCGGGGTCGGTCACGCTGCCGAGTATTTCGACTACGCGCGCGATGGCTTCATGCGCGGGCGAAGGCTGCTGCACGATCTCGACCACCACGACTTCGCCTGCCTTCGCTTTGCCACGCTCGTCGGGTGGCACCAGAAGATCCTGGTTGATCCGCCGGTTCTCGGCGACCACGAACCACACGCCGTGTTCTTCGAACAGGCGCCCGACTACTTTCTGGTTGTGCCGCTCCAGCACGTCGACAATTTCGCCTTCCGGCCGGCCGCGGCGGTCGACGCCAATGGCGCGCGCGGTCACGCGGTCCCCGTGCAGCGCCTTGTGCATCTCCTTGGCGCTCAGAAAGAGATCAGCGCCTCCAGCATCCGGACGCAGGAAGCCGTAGCCATCGGGATGGCCCTGCACCGTTCCGGTGATGAGATCGATCTTCGCGATCGCGCAAAGCTCACCCTTGCGATTGGTCATGATCTGACCGTCGCGCTCCATCGCCGCAACGCGGGCGAGGAAGGCTTCGCGCGCCCGCTTATCGACACCAAGGACTTCCGCTAGCTCGGCGGTGGGCATCGGTGTGCCCTGCAGCGCTTCGAGGATCGTTGTCCGGGCGGGCACGAGCTCTGGATCGATATCACCGCGGCGGCGTGATTCGCGCTCGCCACTGCGCTCCCGCATCGTCGGGGGGCTGTCGTCAGCGCGGTGGCCTGACAATGGGAAACGCTTGCGGTGCTCCTCTTTGGCGGGCGCGTTGGCGCGCTTGCGGCCTGAGGATGCCTTGGAAGTGCGGCTTTGCTTTTTTGACAAGGTTAAACCCGGAACGTAAGATTATGGGTTGCAGTTGCCCAGGTGGCGGAATTGGTAGACGCACATGGTTCAGGTCCATGCGCCGAAAGGTGTGAAGGTTCGAGTCCTTTCCTGGGCACCATTCCTGTTGCGCTTGACGCGCAGCCAGTATCGATCATGACGCTCGCGGGCATTTCCGTATTTGCAAAGTGCGGGCCCCATGTCGGAGTTTGGCCGCCGTTGGGCATCGCAGTTCCCCGTGGGCGCACTACAGCATAGCCCAAACGCGCCTTCGCCTTGATCAGTACGGACGCGTCCCGGTCGCGCGGCAGATTCACGTAGCGATCACTTCGTCGCGCACGAAGTGCAAGCGAATCAGCTTGGGTGCCTGTCCCTTGTCGAAGTGGCAACGAACCGCATCGCGTACTTGGGCGGGCAATTCCGACAGGCGGTCGGCCTCGGTGAAGATGGCGTGGCCGACTGCACGAGCGTCATAACCCCCCTCCGGTGCTTCCTCGATCACGAACAGGATCTCGGTGCTCATGTCTACCCCGCCTGGAGTCTTACGCTATTCGAGTGAGTGTAACTCCGCTGACTGCAGCGCGTTGTTCGCCGATCATCATGGCAGCAGAGCCCTCCAGCAGGCTATCGATAAGGACGCGGATTTGCTTGGGGCGCGGTAAGATCGAGCATCGTTCAAACGCGGGAGGCGGTTATGAGCAAGCAACGAAACGTCGCAGTACAGCCGCGAGCGGATGGCCGCTGGGCGGTGCAAACCGACGGCGCCAAGCGTGCGGATTCGCTTCATGAGCGCAAGGCCGACGCGGTCGCGCGCGGACGCGAGGTGGCGAAGAACAAGCAGACCGAGCTGGTAATAAAAAACCAGGACGGCAGAATCGGCAATCGCGACAGCTACGGGAATGATCCGTTTCCGCCACGCGACTCGGCCAAGAAAGGCCAAGGGAAAGCTGGCGGGTTCACCTCAAGAAGATCCGCGGAAGTAATCAAATCGAGTGCAGGCACTTTTGAAGCAGCACTTAAACGTCTAGCAAAGCGCTAGCGTTTTGCGAGTGAGACATTACCGCGTCACACTCGGCGACGTCCTCCAAGCCCATGCCGAAGCTCTCAAATTCGGTGGTCGTGACGGCATTGTCAGTAAGCCGTCCATCCTTTCGGCAATCGGCCGGCCGTATTCCGGGTACTACCGGCCGATTTACCGGAAGGCCGCAGCCTTGACAGAATCGCTTGCAAGAAATCACGGGTTCGTCGACGGGAACAAACGCACGGCTCTTCTAACGCTCACATTGTTCCTGGACCGAAGCGGATATGGGTTTGCGGGTGCTCGTGGTGAACTCAATGAGGAACTTGAAGAGCTCATTGTAGATATCGCGTTGGGTACGCGGAGCTTCGATGCGTGCGTCGACTGGTTTCAACGCAAGCTAATGCGACTATGAAGAATGCTACGTGTGTGCATCCCAGACGCATAAGGGAACGACATCGCCAAGTGCAAGAACCGGCAACGGTGATGACAGCGCCGCGGGATGTGCTTGTGAGGCGTTGCACCCATGACCAGACTTAAAACGCCCTGCAATAATCTCTTGACGCTTCAGCTAGGTAGGGGAAAAGGGGAAAATGGCATTTATTGCCATTTTATGTCATTTGTGGCACCATACCTACTTGAGGAGGTGCCTATGCAGAGCATGAATATTTCGCTGCCCGAACCGCTCAAGGAATTCGTCGACGGGCAAATTGCCTCGGGGCGCTATAGCAGCGTCAGCGAATACGTTCGTGAGTTGATCCGTGACGACGAAAAGCGTAAGGCGGAAGAGCGCCTGGAAACGCTGCTGTTAGAAGGGCTGCAGGGGAAAGAAACCGCATTGACCCGCGATGACTGGACCGCGATCCGCAAAGAGGCCTTGGCGCAGGTGAAAGCCCGCAAGAACCGCAACTGATGGCGGCGGTTTCCACGCGTCCGGCCGCGCGCCGCGACCTGGTCAAGCATCTGGGGAAGCGTTGCTCCGAGCCGGGTGGCGGTCGTCCTGCAGGGCGCTCATTGCTAGCCTTTGCTTAGCCGACTCGTCAACTCATTCACGTTGGCAATGGTTTCGATGCGCCAGAGGAGGTCGAGCAACGGATCGACCGCCGCCGGCGCGAGGCCGCCCCACTGCGCGCATTGGCGAAATTTCTCCGAGAGCTCGTGATCGCTCATCGGATTCGCCGGACTCCCTTTGCCAAAGTCGGCGGCACCACGCACCACCGTGCCATCGTCTAGCTCGACTTCGATGATGGTCGTCATCTTGTCGAAGCCCGCTGCTTCCGCTTCGGGATGAACGCCGAACTCGACGCGTCGCAACAGTGCCTGGACATCCGTCCGGTTGACCACTTCATCGGTGAACTGCTCGAGCCCGGCCTTGCGCTCGAGCAGCAGGATTGCCATGCAAAACTCCATGCTGAACTTGGCCTGCAGCTCGTTCTCCGGCCGGTGGTGGATGAGCGCGTTGGGCATGTTGTGGTTGGTGCCCACCGCCACGCGCTTCACGCGCTCAGGCTTCAAGTCGTGGCGATGAATGAGATCGAGCATCACACTCATTCCGGGATGAGTAAGCGAGCCGCTCGGGTGCGGCTTGATCGAAACGCCCGGTGAGGCGAAGGTCCACGGCGCGCCCAGCCGGCCGTGGATCGCGTCTGCACTGTAGCCGCCGCCCGCGGCACGGAAAAATCCGCGGTCGGCTTCGAGACCGATGGGTGAGGCGGTAAAGCCCAGCGCAGCGAGCTCGGCTGCAACGACGCCGCTTTCCGCCGCGCGACCGGCGTGAAAGGGCTTGGTCATGGTGCCGAAGTTCTCGCGCAATCCGGCAGCCTGGCTCGCGGCCAGGCTTAACGCGCGACGCGTTGTGGACCGATCGAGACCGAGAAGATGCGCGGCTCCGGCGGCCGATCCGATCGCGCCGCACGTGCCCGTGCTATGAAAGCCGTGCTGGTAATGCCGCGGCATGATCGCTTCCGCGATTTTGCACTCCACTTCCACGCCGACCTGATAGGCCGTCATGAGATCGCGGCCGCTGCGGCGCTCGCGCTCGGCGAGTGCGAGCACGGGCGGCAACGCCGGCGCGGTGGGGTGAGTCAGCAGGCCGTACACCCGATCCTTGGCGACCGCCAATTGCGTGTCGTCGTAATCGTCCGCGTGGATGGAAACGCCGTTGGCGAAAGCGGCGAAGCGCGCCGAAACGCGAAGACGCGAGCCGATCACCGTGCTGCCGTGCGGGTTGGCAATGCCCAATGTTTCGAGGTAGCGGCGCGTTATCGCACCCGTCTGCGAGGCGGCACCGGCCAGCGCGAGCCCAATGCCATCCAGTACCGAACGCGTGCCAAGACGCACAACATCGGCGGGAATGTCCGTTGCCCTTGTCCCGACAATGAAATCGGCGACATAGGCGGTGAGCGACGCGTCGAGTTCCGGTGCCGCATCGTCGGCGGCGGTGGCTTGCATCATGAATCTCCTTAAGGCGCGAAAGACGGAACGTGCGCGTGTCCCGTGCGCCGGCGGCTTGCGGCGAGGCGGGCGGCCAGCCGAACGGCTTGCTCCAAGGCCCCGGTGTTGGCGCATCCCTTGCCCACGATGTCGAACGCGGTGCCATGGGCTGGCGTGGTGAAGACCGTCTTCAGGCCTGCCGTGACGGTCACGCCGCGATTGAATCCCTGCAGCTTGGTCGCGATCTGCCCTTGGTCGTGATACATCGTCACCACGCCGTCGAAGTCGCCGCCAAAGGCCTTGAGAAACACGGTGTCGGCGGGGAAGGGACCGCGGCAATCGATGCCGCTTGCCGCAGCACGCGCAACCGCGGGCGCAATGATCTCGATCTCCTCGCGACCGAAGAGTCCGTTCTCGCCGCCGTGCGGATTGAGTGCGGCCACGGCAATGCGCGGACTGGCAAACCCGGCGCCGCGCATCGTCGCGTCGGCA
Source organism: Betaproteobacteria bacterium (assembly GCA_025355395.1). GTDB lineage: Bacteria > Pseudomonadota > Gammaproteobacteria > Burkholderiales > Casimicrobiaceae > CAIWHR01. The sequence continues at coordinate 925 of JANXZT010000126.1, read as the reverse complement.
AGGGCAAGCGCTTCGCCGATCCGCGCTGCGGTGATCTGCTCGAGCGCGGTTCGCAGTGAAACATGCGAGGTGACGCGGGCCATCCACAAGCCATCGAGCACATTCATTTCGCCGAAGTAGCCGGAATGCCCGGTGAGATGGGCAAAGAGCTGATGCTCGTCGTTGAAACGCCAGCCACCGGCATGCAGCGCCGCCTTGTTGAGCGGGGCGAAGGTAATGCCGTCGATGCGTCCGGCCAGCGCCATGTCGACCATCGCCGCCAATGTCTGTCCGGCGATGCGGCCGGCCTCGGGCGACATGGTTCCGCGCTTCACACTTGCCGGATCCTGATTGGCGAGATCGATGACTGGGATGTCGTGTCGCATCCAATCGATCGACTCGGGCTCGCCGTAAACGCACGTCTTCAATTCGACACCCGCATCGCGCGCGCCCTGCATCAGGAGGCGTGCGTCTCCCACCACCAGAAGCCGCGCCGCATCGCGCAGGCGGCCGTCGGCAAGCACTCTGGCGCATTGCTCGGCGCCGATACCGGTGGCGTCCCCCAGCATCAGGCCCAGCACGGGCAACGTTGTCTGGTCAGGGTTCATGCCAGTCTCCGGTCGGTAAAGCGGGTGATCGCCAGGACCAGGGCAAAGGTGATGGCCAGCATCGTAATCGAAAGCACCGCGATCGGCCCCCAGTCATTGCTCTCGCGAAGATCGAACATGGTGACCGAGATCGTCTTGGTGCGCGCCGTAAAGAGCAGGATCGTCGCCGACAACTCGCGTATCGAGCCGATGAAAATGAAGATCCAGGTCGCCACCACACCGTTGCGAATCAGCGGCGCGGTGATGTCTATCAGTGCTTGCAATCGGGTGGCGCCAAAGATGCGGCTGGCATCCTCGAGCTCGGGATGCACGGATTTCAATGCCGCGCTCACCTGGCT
>JANXZT010000122.1 GCA_025355395.1 Betaproteobacteria bacterium | reverse complement strand
GTGGGATCCAGGAGCAAACCCTCCGTCTGGGCCGCCAGTCGCAAGGCAGCCACGGACGCGGCGGTGAGCGCGCCGTACCCAACCCCGATGTAGGCGTCCTCATTGCTGATCTCGGCCGGGTGAAACGTCAGATCCAAGTCGAGGAGCCGTGCCGCGCGCGTCGCCACCTGGGCGATCACCGTCGGCTTGTCGGGGATGAACGGGCTCGCGGAGATGCCGACCAATCGATACGGCAAATCAAGGCACTTCCGTGCCAGCGCGAGGCCGGCCTGAGTCGCCGCGCCAGAGCAGAAGTACGCGACATCCGGTCGCCAACCGAGCGTCTCGAACTGTTCCTCCAGCTCAAGGGCCGCCTGGACGTAGCCAAGCGCGGCGAGGGCGACCGAGTGGGTGTCCGAACCCAGAGTGTTGATGACATACGGCCGTTCGCCCTGCGCGGAGAGCGCGTCCGCCCAGCCACTCGCGACCTGTTCGAACTCGCCATAGAACCGCTCCGTCGGGATGAACCGACACTCGGCTCCGAAGATCGTATCTAGCAAGAGGTTCCCCTCCATGCGAACAGGACGCTCGCCGCGAAGGACCAGGCAGGCGCGCAGCCCAAGCCTGGCACACGCAGCAGCGAGCTGGCGGCAATGGTTCGAGTCGACGCCGGCCCCGGTGATGACGGCCGTCGCACCCGCGTGAACTGCTTCGCCGAGGAGATACTCGAGCTGGCGCACCTTGTTCCCACCCAGCGCCAGACCAGTGAGATCGTCCCGCTTCACGTAGATCGAGGTCCCGCCCAAGGCGCTGCTGAGGCGCGGCGCGGGCTCGAGCGGGGTCGGCAAATACGCGAGCGGTACGCGCGGGAGACGTCCGAGCGCCCCGCGCAAGTCAGCGATACGCACACTGTTAGACATTCGCCGCTGACCGCAGATAATCAGCTGTTTGGCACGTTAGCGGCCCAGTCGCGGCCCTTGAACCAGTACGCGTCGCGTTGCTTCAGCCAGTCCTTGTTCTTGCCGATCCAAGCATCGAAGTAGGCGACTGCGGCTGGGTTGCCCTTGCGCAGCGCAAAACCTGCGTCGGTGCTCGCAACGCGATCGTTCGTCGGCTTGAACAGCTTGTCGGGGTTTTGCAGTGTGAAGAACGTCGGCTTCGGCTCGCTCGAGAGAATCGCGTGGGCGTTGCCGTTGATCACCTCCTGAAAGGCGATGGCATCGTCGTCGAACTGCCGAACCGTTGCCTTCGGCCACATCTCCTCGATCGTCTTGCACGACGCCGTGCCGCGCCGACAGGTGAAGGTGACCTTGGCATCGTTATAGCCTTCGGGGTACTTGAGATTCGACGCGAGCTGTTTTGACGCTGCGAGGCCTCCGCCCTGCTGCGCGTACGGCAGGGTAAAGTCAACCTGCTCCTTCCGCGCGGGCGTGATACTCATGCCGCCGATGATCACATCGAACTTGCCGGCGATGAGCGACGGAATGATGCCGTCCCACGCTGTGGGCATCAAGTCGAGCTCGACGCCTAGGTCCTTGGCGAGTTTGGTCGAGACGTCGATCTCGAAGCCGACCCAGTTGCCCTGCTTGTCCCGTATGGCCCACGGCAGGAAGCTCGCGAAACCCACCTGCAGCTTGCCGCGCTTCTTTATCGTGTCGATCAGGTTGTTCTGCTGGGCAACGGCGACATCAGCCGCGAACAGCACGCTCACCGCGAGCGCCAGCATGCCGAGCAGTTTCATGGTCAGTTTCACGTGTTGCTCCTGAATCGTCTGCTGCGAGTCAGTCGGGCCCACGATTCCAATGCCCTTGACCAGGTTGACCAGCACGCCCGCCAACGGCGGCAGCAGCCGCAGAATGGCTTGCGGCAGGATCACATCACGCTACCCGTCGCGCGTCAAGAGCGGCGGCAGTACATTCCAATCGAGGCATGAGTCTGAGCGGGGCGGTTTTGAGTTTGTTCAGGCGGCTGTTTTCGATCGGTTGAAAATAGTGGCTCATCAGGAAATCGAGTGGGTGAATCTGGGACTTTTCAGAGTTCGGGGAGCATGCAGGTGAGGATTTTGAGCCGCAGGTATTGCTCGTCGCGCAGGCCGTAGGCGCGGCGCTGGATGACGCGGATCTTGTTGTTGAGTCCTTCGACGAATCCGAGCGACACTTTGTTCTCCGGCTTGCAGTAG
>JANXZT010000118.1 GCA_025355395.1 Betaproteobacteria bacterium | reverse complement strand
AAGCAGGAGAAGGAGGAACTGGCCGACCTCGACACCCGCGTGCGCGAGTTGGAGCGAGAGGGTGAGGCGCTGAATGATGCGGCCGAGTGGTCGACCGACGATGCCGAGCGCATCGACCTGGAAGAGCAGGCCATCGAAGAGCGTCGCAAGGCGATCCAAGGGGCGCTCAAGACTTGGCCTGCGGAGGTGAAGCAGCACGCGGGTGTGATCGTCACGGTCGGCCGCGAAGGGGATGCAGAGGTTATTCGCGGGTTGCGGCGCGACGCCGACCGCAAGGCCCGGGCGGCATCACAGAAGGTGACGCTGCGAGCGGAACCTGGTTCGCCGGACGCGTCTCCCGGTGATCCAGCCCAGCCGGATGGGCTTGTCGCGCATGGGGTCGCCAAGTGCAGCGACAGCCTCATGCGCCGGCTGGCGGCGCATCGCACCGTCGCGCTGCAAGTGATGCTGGCTCGCAAGAGCGAAGTCGCGCTGGCGGCTGTCGCGCACGTCTTCGTGCAGCGCGTCTTCGGAGACGAGTACCGACGCGCCGGCTCGGCCCTGCAGATCACGCCGCAACTGTCGGAGCATGCGTTGCAGGCCGTGGCCGATGACCTGAAGCAAAGCGCCGCGTGGCAGGCGCTGGAAGCCGCACGGCTGGCTTGGAAGGAGCGATTGCCCGCGAACGCGGCCGAGTGGTTCGGTTGGCTGGTCGCACTGCCTCAGACCGAACTGCTGGACCTGTTGGCGCTGTGCTCGGCATCAACGCTGAACGCCTTGCCGAACACAGGCGCAGCAAGCGACGCGAATGCGCTTGCCGAGGCCGTGGGCCTGGACATGGCAGATTGGTGGGAGCCTACTGCGCTGGGTTTCCTGAACCATGTGTCCAAGGCCCAGATCGCGGACGCCCTCAAGGAGGCCGACCCGGACGCGACCGACGATGGTGTCGGCGCGATGAAGAAGGATGCTTTGGTAGTCAACGCCCAGTCGCGCATGGCGGGCAAGCGCTGGCTGCCAGCGCCGCTGAGGCGCCCTCCGGGGTGAACGAAAGCAAGCGGGCGGGTTGAACCCGCTCGCGTGTTTCGGATCGGAGTGGAACCATGTGGCTGCTGTATGCACGGGCACCGCCACCGGACGCGCCTTACTGGCCCGGTCGGGGTCTGCTTGCGGCCGTCGATGCCGTAGCGTGGCCGATCTTGTGGGTGCTCCTGTTCAACCATGCTCCCAAGCCTGCCGGCATCGTGTTGCCTGTCATCACAGCCGTCGCCCTGCTTTGCGCCATCGGTCGGCTGCACCGAGCGCTGTGGGCAAATCACCGCTATCGATTCACGACTTGGCGCTGGGGGCGAGTCGTGGGCGCATTGTTGTTGGTCGGGCTGGTGCTGAAGGTGACGATGCCGCCATGACCGGACGCGGGGCTGATCTACGTCGGTGACGTACTCCTGCCCTTGGGTGCAAGTCGGCTGGCCAAGCATCCCAGTTCGTCGAGCACTTCGCGTGGCCCAGCGCCTTGCGGCTATCCGTCGTGGATCGCCTCTCCCGAGGTGTCTCCGGCGGCCGCTTCATCCTTGGTCGAACTCACACTGCCGGCCAGGAGCTGACACACGGGTTGTGCTCCGATACCGGACGTCCGGCTTGACTCCGTTGTTTGCCAAACACCTACCGTGCATGCGCCGGGGCCATGCGCCGTGACAGCGCCGAGCGACGGGCCAACAGGAACTGGCGAAGCAGTTCCCGGTAGTCCTGATGCGCCGCCTCGGCGACCGACGGCCTTATTGCCAGCGCGCGGCGCCAACTCCGAACCTTTGGCAGGTCGCTCCAGAATCCGAAGTCGTCGATCGCGTCGAAGACATCGAAGTAGCGAAATGCCGGCCCGAAGACCGCGTCGACGACGCTGAAGGACTCGCCCGCGAAATGGGGCCCCTCGCCGAGTGCGGCCTCGAGTTGGTCCAGCCGGGCGCGAATGTCTGCGGCTCGCGCGACCAGCGCCGTTTCGTCTGCGGCGTTATAGAACGCGCCGATCGCGTTCAGCAGCACGATG
>JANXZT010000107.1 GCA_025355395.1 Betaproteobacteria bacterium | reverse complement strand
CCACCATGAACGGTCGCCGTGATCTCGGGAATATCGTATTGATTGCCGACAATTATGATCGCATCTGGCAATCCTGCCCTCAGGCCGCAAAGAATCCCAACCAGATTGCCCTGGAACTGCCCCAGAATCGTAGCAGGGTTGCCCCCGCCGAGGATCTGGAGGAGATCGTTGCCACCCACCGAGATCGTGATCACGTCCGGCTGAAATACCGTGACGGCCGCGGGCACCTGCCAAGCGAGCACCTGCGCACTCGTCACACCCGGCACAGCGGCGTTCGCGAATATCGTGTTCGTGATCTTGTCGAACGTGCCGCCCTGGTACAGAAGATACGCGTAACCCTGGGTGGTCGGAATGGCGCCATAGCCGGCAGCCAGGCTGTCACCCATCGACAGGTAACGCGTGTCGTTCGAAAACGTCCACGGCGGCTCGGCGAACACTGCGGACGACGCGAAAAGCAAAGCAACCACTGTAGTGCGGCAGATTTGGGTAAACATGGCACCTCCCTCCCTATCGAGATTTTCGCTTGGCGTGGAGCTCAAGCGTGTTCACCGAAGCATAACCAAATCCCATTCCGTTGATCTTTGCCGATGTGGCTTACAGACATCCACTCTAGGTTTCCTGCGGGTAACGCACCCGCTCTCTCCCCATAATGTGCTTCACCAGTGTCAACATACTCCTAACGTGAGTCCGTCCTTCTGACCAAGATCAATCGAGGTATAAATTGTTGCGTCTCGCGCAGTCGGATGGGTGAGTGCCGATGACGGTCACGCTCGCTTGCGCCAGAATCAGCGGTGCACGGACTTCATATGCCAACCCGTAGTCCCAGCCACGGTCTGCAGCGGTAGCTAATCTTGGGCGTCGAATGGCCGCTCTCCGGCGCTCGAAAGGCAGCAACGGGTCGAACCCGGACGTTCAAATGGAACGTGATGCAAGCTGCGAAGCGAAGGGTTATCCGTTTAATTCGGGTGGTCCCTTGAGTTCGACCACATTGCCTTCGGGGTCCTCGATGTAGATTGACGGACCGCGCCCTTCGGCACCGTAGCGCATCGCGACTTCGCCGGCAGCAACGCCGTGCGCGCCGAGATGGCTGCGGATCTCCGGCTCATCGAAGGGGTCGACCCGGAAACACAGGTGATCCAGATTGCGGCCCTCGCGCCCGGGAGGCGCGCCGCCGGCGCGGCCGAGTTGACCATCGACAGGGACCAAATCCACCAGCGACCGGCCCGCCCGCAGTTGCACCAGCCCGATGTCACGTTGCTCGCGCTCGACGCGGCAGCCCAGCACGTCACAGTAAAAAGCCTGCACGCGCGCTAGATCGACCACGCGCAGCACCACGTGGTCGATTTCCCGCAGCACGATCACGCGGAGCTCCTTCACAGCGACAGACGGACCGCCGGATCTACGACGGCATGGTTTCCTTTGGCGCCGGAGGCACGCCGCCTTCGGTCTCGTCTTGAGGAGCGCCGGTATCCGTCTTGCGCTTGAGCTTTTCCTCTTTCTTTTTCTTTTTTGCGATTTCCCGCTGCCGTTTGGCGAATTCGTAGTTGGGCTTGGCCAATGGGACGTCCCCTTCGGTTGATGGACCGCCGGCTGGCAGCAAAGCGCTGCAGCATCGGCGCGGCTTCCTTTTATCACGGGCCGGGCTGCCGACAAACTTGACAGGACGCCGTATCCTTAGCCACGACTGCGCCGACGGAAGGAAACGAGGGCCTGGTCAGCCCGCGGCTTCCGGGCGACGCCATACGGTGGCAAGCCAGGGCTGCTGCTCCAATGGCAACCCGGCGGGGCGGTAATAATGCTCCAGCTCCACGAAACCGGCGCCCGTCATATAGCTACGCCAGGTTTCGAGATCGTGATAGGCGCCATAGCGGCCGCGATTCCATCCCTCGTCGTTGCGGCCGCGGGGATTGGAGCTGAACAAGACGCCCGCGGGCCTCAAAGCCATGCGCAATTCGGTCAGGACCCGCGGCAGGGCTTGGCTCGGCACGTGGAACAGCACGGCATTGGCAAAGATGCCATCCCATTCGCCAACCGGCAGCGCGAGATGCAGCAAGTCCTGCTGCCAGACTTCGCAGCCACTGTACGCGCGCGCCATTTCGACGAAACGCGACGACCCGTCGAGGCCCACCGCAACGTGACCCCGTTCGGTAAAGGCGCGAAGATCACGACCCGGGCCGCATCCCAGGTCGAGAATGCGAAACGGCGGCTGGCCCTGGATATGGCGCAGCAGGGCATCGATGTTCTGGCTGACGTCGTGATCGCGCGTGCCCTGCCAGAAGTCATCGGCCTTCTCATCGTATTGCGCCAGGGTGCGCAGCGCGATCTGGTCGAGCGCAGCAACCTGCGATGGATCGGTCGTGGGATCTGATGACATGTTGGGGCGCGCACACCGTGCGTCATGTCCGATTTTATGATCGGCAAAAGAAGCGGGACATGCAGCGGGGCGTCGCGCCGATGTTAGCAGAGCTTCTGGATTTAAGTTGTGAAGCGTCAACACGTGTTTATCGAATTGGAAAATTCCTCTCCCATGTCATTCCCGCGAACGCGGGAATCCATTTTCTCAGCTTCAAAATGGGCTCGCTTCCAAGGTCAAAATGGATCCCCGCGTTCGCGGGGATGACGGTTATTGATAGCACGCGGTGCGGCTTCCCAATGCGCAACGGAAAAGGGTTCCCCGCCTTCGCGCCGCGTTCGCGGGGATGACGGTTATTGATAGTCACGCGTTGCGGCTGCCCTTGGTCGGAGTGCTTGGCGGGCCGCCCTGCGGTGCCGATCAAAGTCACTATGACGCCGAAGCACGCTCGACCCAATGCGCAACAAAAAGAGGCCCCGCCTTCGCGCCGCGTTCGCGGGGATGACGGTTAGTCACGCGTTACGGCTGCACCAATGCGCAAGTTGCGCGGAGGTAACAAATCAGCGCAAATAACGTCCTGCAAGTCCAAACTTCGTCGTCCCTCATGCCTTCGAGACGAAGCGATTGCCCTTGAGGTAGAACCGCAACAAGCGGCGCGCCCAGTGACCGGCGTAGTCGACCCCGATGCGCGGCCGCTTGACGATGGTCATCGGCACTTCGACCGCCGGCTCGCTCAGGAACAGCACGTCGCCCGTAAGATCGAGCCCGTTGTGCCGGCGGTCGATGTGCATCGCGCGGCAAAGGAGCCCGGGGCCCTGCGTACGTCCTTCGATATGTTGCACCGGCTCGAGTCCACGCAGCAGCACGGCAGCGGCGCGGCCGTCGGCCTCGACCACCACGTTCATGCAGTGGTACATGCCGTAGATCAAATAGACATAGGCGTGGCCCGGCGGCCCGAACATCACCTCGGTGCGCGGAGTGCGCCCGCGTGCGGAATGCGCCGCGAGATCGTGGGGACCGAGATAGGCCTCGACCTCGACGATACGACCGACCCGTGTCGCGCCGCCTGATCGGTGGATGAGGTGCTTGCCGAGGAGCGCATAGGCGACGCTAACCGCATCGCGGTCGTAGAAAGTGCGCGGCAACCGCCGATCCTTGAATCCCTCCATCGCAGGCACCGCGGGCGGCTCCATGGCGTTGGTCACCGGAAGGGCTCCGTGCTGACGGTTCGCCGCCAACCGATCCATGGACTGCCGGAGCGATCCTCCGCGAAATCACGCGGCCCTCGGGTCAATCGCGAAAGATGAACAACGCCAGGCACAAGCCGGCGCCGACGGCATATAACGCCCACGTCGTCGCAATGAAATACGGATAGACCATGAGCGCCACGCCAAGCACCATCGGCTTCCAGGCGAGCATCTTGCGGCCATAGACAAACGCCGCGAAGCCAATCGCGCCGAAGAGCACCCAGGCGAAAATGCCGGCGGCGCCGGGGAGCTGCGAAGCGAGAGCTCCGATCTCCGGCAGCGGATTGCCCGGGACCGGCGCAGCGCCGACCAACGAATGCATGCTGCTTGCTATAGCGGCGCATGACAGCGCCGCGAGGCCCGCCGCCCGCCCGATCATCGGTTGACGCTCTCCACCGCTTCCGTCGTGAAGTCCGCCGGCATCACGATCTCGAGCATCTCGATGTCTTCGCTGTGAGCAATCTCGCGATGGCGGATGCCCGGCGGCTGGTGGACGCACGATCCGGCAATGAGCCGCACCACGCCCTGTCCCTCATACTCGAACTCGATCCAGCCCTTCAGGATGTAAACAAGCTGAAAGGTCGTCCGATGCAGGTGAGGCTCGCCCGAAGGCGCGGCACCCGGCAAACCGCGAATGACATGGGCAACCACCTGGCCCCTGGTTGCGGGCGCCATGCCGAGATCGCGATACTCGAAATAGCCCCGCAGACCGCGCTCGAAGCAGGCATCCTGGGCATGGCTGACGATAAAGTCCTCGGTAGGCACGGCGATACTCCCCAAATGACGGGTCAGCGATGGTGGAACGGGCCGGGCGTCGACGTCAAGCTCGACTGATGCGCCCCAGGGGCGCGGTCCGGACGTATCTGAGCGATTGCCAAGCGATCGCGGCCGGTTCGTTTGACAGGGTGGTGCCGCCATGTGAGCATCGCCCGCGCATCCCGCGATGCAGGCTCCGCGCAAAGTGCAGCCCCCGCGCATCCCCTTGGAGGAATTCATGAAGCTCGTTCGCATCTTTGCCGCTGCCCTCTGCACGATGGTCGCCATCGCCGGCCCGCTCGCCGTGCATGCCCAGGGCAAGATCGAGAAGCCGAAGGTCAGCATCGCCGTGGGAGGCAAGACCCAGTTCTACTACCTGCCGCTCACCATCGCCGAGCGGCTCGGCTACTTGAAGGATGAGGGCCTCGATGTCGAGATCAGCGATTTCGATGGCGGATCCAAGGCGCTGCAGGCGGTGGTGGGCGGCAGTGCCGACGTCGTTTCCGGCGCTTGGGAAAATACCATCGATCAGCAACCGAAGGGCCTGCAACTGCAGGGCTTCGTGCTGCTAGGCCGGTATCCGGCGATCTCGCTCGGGATCGCGAAGGCGAAGGCTGCGAGCTACCACTCGCCCAAGGATCTCAAGGGCATGAAGATCGGCGTCAGTGCGCCCGGCTCGAGCACCAATCGCGTGGTCCTGCATCTGCTCGCCAAGGAAGGCCTCAAGGCCGACGACGTGTCGATTATCGGCGTGGGGACCTCCTCCGGTGCCATCGCGGCAATGAAGGCGGGCTCGCTCGACGCCATGTCCAACGTCGACCCGATCATGACCATGCTGGAAACCGGCGGCGACGTCGTCATCGTGGCCGACACGCGAACGGCCGCCGGCACCGCAGCCGTGTTCGGCAACTCCGACATGCCGGCCGCCGCGCTCTATGCGCCGATCGATTTCATCAAGAAGAATCCCAACACCGTGCAGGCGTTGACCAACGCCATGGTGCGGGCGCTATTGTGGCTGCAGAAGGCCACGCCCGACCAGGTCGCCGCGACTGTGCCGCCGGAATACCTGCTGAATAACAAGAGCGTCTATCTCGCGAGCTACGCCAAGGTCAAGGACGCGTTCTCGCCCGACGGCAGCCTGAGCGACGCCGGCAGACAGAACATGCTCAAGTACCTGGCTGCGTTCAACCCCGCGCTCAAGCCCGAGAACATCAATCTCGCGCAGACGTTCGACGGGAGCTATGTCCAGAGGGCACTGGCGAAGTACAGGAAGTAAGCTCCGTTGATGGATCCTCGGCGGTAACGATCGGCGCTCCTTCGCAGCGATGACTTCCGCGACCGAAGGCACGTCCGCTGCAAAAGCCGCGACGGTCAGGGCGCCTGCTCTGGCGCTCGATCGCGTGACATGCATTTTCGCCTCGCGCGAGCGTCCCGGTGACCGCTATACCGCGGTGCGCGACACCACTCTGTCGGTCGAAGAGGGTGAGTTCGTCTCGGTCGTCGGCCCCACGGGCTGCGGCAAGTCGACGCTCCTCAACGTCGCCGCGGGCCTGCTGACGCCTTCCGCGGGCGGCGTGCGCATCCAGGGCGAGCCGCTCACGGGCATCAATCGCAAGGCAGGCTACATGTTCCAGGCCGAGTCGCTAATGCCCTGGCGCAACGCCTTGCAGAACGTGCTGGCCGGGCTGGAGTTTGCCGGCGTCGACGTTGATCAAGCCGGCCAGCGCGCCCACGCATGGCTGTCGCGCGTCGGCCTCGCCGGCTTCGAGGAGCGTTATCCGCACCAGCTTTCGGGCGGAATGCGCAAACGCGTGGCGCTGGCGCAAATGCTGATTCTGGATCCGAAGATCCTGCTCATGGACGAGCCGTTTGCCGCGCTCGACGTTCAAACGCGCCAGCTCATGGAAAACGAGCTGCTCGAGCTATGGTCGGGCGACCGCAAATCGGTGCTGTTCATCACCCACGACCTGGAGGAGGCGATAGCGCTCTCGGATCGCGTGATCGTCCTGTCCGCCGGGCCGGAGACACATCCGATCGGTGAATTCGTGATCGACCTGCCGCGGCCGCGTGACGTGAACGAGATTCGGATGACGCCTCGCTTCGTCGAAATCCACAGCGACATGTGGCATGCCATGAAAGATGAAGTGCTGAAGGGCTATGCGCAAAGCCGCAAACAATAGGCGAGGGTCAGGGGAAACCTCCGAACGCCCTGCCGGTGCGATACCGGCGCTTCTGCCGGCGGGCACAGGGCCCGCTGGCGCGCCAGGAAACGACGCACGCGCCCGCCGGCCGGGCGTGCGGGTTTCACGCCCGCGACTTGCGCTGTACCACGCGTTGCTGCTCGGCGGGCTCTTCGGGTTCTGGTACCTGATGACCGAGCCGGGTTTGATACCGCCGTTCTATTTCGACGATCCGACGCGTGCCAAGTTCTTCTTCGGTCAGCCGCTCGAAGTGCTCAAGCGAATCTGGATCTGGTTCTCCAGCGGAAGCATTTACGTTCACCTGGGCGTGACTTTGATCGAGACGGTGCTTGCGTTTGTCATCGGCACCGTGCTGGGGCTCCTCTTTGGGCTCTGGCTCGCGCTCTCTCCCACCGCGTCGACGCTGGCCGATCCTTACATCAAGGCGATGAACGCCATGCCGCGGGTCATCCTGGCACCCATCTTCGCCGTGTGGTTCGGGCTTGGCATCACGTCCAAGGTCGTCTTCGGCGTCACGCTGGTGTTCTTCATCGTGTTCTTCAACGTCTACCAGGGTGTGAAGGAAGTAAGCCCGGTCGTGCTCGCCAACGCGCGCATGCTGGGCGCGTCGGGCAAACAACTCCTGCGTCATGTCTATCTGCCCTCGGCGACGAGTTGGGTCTTCTCGAGTCTCCACACTTCGATCGGCCTTGCCTTCGTCGGCGCGGTGGTGGGCGAATACCTCGGCTCCGCGAAAGGCGTGGGCTATCTCATCCACCAGGCGGAAGGCGTGTTCGACATCGACACCGTGTTCGCGGGGATCCTGGTCCTCACGATCTTCGCCCTGATCCTCGACTTTGCCGTCACCCGCATCGAAAATCGCCTTCTCGTCTGGCGGCCGGGTACGGCTGAGACCGAGTCGTTATAGTCAAGCGCGGGGCCTCGTTTGACCGCCGCTGCGGCGGAGCTCGCCGTAGTGTCCGAAGCATTCATCGACGCGTCGCCTCCTCGACGCTGCACGAACATTCAGGCGGCCCTGACGATCGGACGACGAAGCTTTTGCGAGGCGACCACCGCGGCCATGCGGGCAAGGCCGATGAAGTCGGCGACGGGCGTCGGATAGACCAGCAGCAAACCGGCCGCAATGAGCAGAATGCGCTCGATGAGATGGCACTTCCGGAACAGCCAGTTCTGCACGCCGCCGACCAGCGCGGCAATCCCCATGAACGCCGTAAACGTGATCCATACCACCTGCAACACCGAACCATCCTTGGGCATCTTGAGCAGCAATCCGACGCCAGCCGGATCGAGCACGAAGACGAACGGCACGAGAAAAGCAGGCAGGGTGTACTTCCACGACTGCAGCGTCGTCTTGTAGGGATCGCCTCCGGTGATGGCCGCTGCCGCGAAGGGTGAAAGGGCAGTTGGCGGCGACACCTCGGAGAGCACCGCGTAATAGAAGATGAACATGTGCGCAGCGAAATCCGGTACGCCAAGCTTGATCAGCGCAGGTGCCGCGATCACCGCGCAAATGATATAGCTCGCGGTGACCGGGACTGCGAGTCCGACGATCCACACGATCAACGCCGTGTAGATGGCCGTGAGCAACAGGCTGCCTCCGGCATAGTCGATCACGATCGAGCTGAACTTGAGTCCCAGCCCGGTCTTCGCCACGACTCCGACAATGATGCCCGCGGCGGCGCAAGTGGCGGCAACGTTCAGCATTTGGAGCGACCCATTCTTGAGAGCTGCCACCACCTTGCGCGGCACCATCGCGGTATCGCGCCGCAGGAAGCTCATGAGGAAGGTCACGACCGTGGCCCAGACCGAGCACCGGCGGCGAGATGATCGCCCCGAGGCCGCCCGCGGCCAGCAGCCCTCCCGCCGCCTCCTTGCCGTACCCTGCCTTGACCAGCATCGGGTACGCAACCGAGCCGATCGTGACCGTGGTCGCCACGCCCGAGCCCGAAGGTCCGCTGGGCGCGTGGGGCATGGGCGGTGGCCGCCGCGTCCACGCGGCGGATGAAGACATCGCGCAGGTCGTCGTACTCGGCAAAGTCGAGCGCGCACGCCAACCGGACCATGGTTTGGCATGCTGGTGCTGGTCGCCGTCATCTGCCTGATTCTGGGCATGGGCATGCCCACAACCGCCAGCTACATCGTGGTCTCGACACTGATGGCACCGGTCGTGGTCGAGCTCGGTGCACAGTCCGGGCTGGTGGTGCCGCTGGTCGCCGTGCACATGTTTGTCTTCTATTTCGGATTGATGGCCGACGTCACGCCGCCGGTAGGTCTCGCAGTGTTCGCGGCCGCCGCGATTTCCCAGGGTGATTTCCTGAAAACCGGCGCGACGGCGTTCTGGTACAGCATTAGGACGGGGATATTGCCTTTCATGTTCATCTTCAACACCGAGCTCCTCCTGATCGGCGTCTACACCCTGCCGCATCTCATTCTGGTGATTGTCGCGGCGATCACCGCGATGCTCGTGTTCGCCGCCGCGACGCAGGGCTGGTTTCTCACCCGCAGTCGCTGGTACGAATCGGTGGTATTGCTGCTCGTGACATTCACCTTGTTGCGGCCGGGCTTCTGGCTTGACATGGTCGAGCCGCGGTTCGAGGTAGTGCCGCCTTCGAGCCTCACGGCCCGCGCTGACGGCACGCCGCGCGATGGCGGCCTGCGGCTGCGCCTCGAGGGCACCAGCATGGAAGGCAAGGAGATACGCAAGACGGTGTTGCTGCCCCTCGACAGCGAAGGCACCGCAGCGCAGCGCATCGCCAAGTCGGGGCTCACGACACTGGCAAGCTCCGCGGACGTGCAGGTCATGTCCGTCGCGTTGCGCAGTCCGGCCGCCAAGGCCGGCTTCGAGCAGGGCTTCCGGATCACCGGCATCGAGGTCGAGCGCGACCGACCGGCCAAGGAATGGTTGTTCATTCCGGCGCTTTTGATCCTCGGCCTTGTAATGTTGCTGCAGCGAATGCGCGACCGACCTGGGTCGCTGCCGGTGGTCGCGCCCGGGTAGGTGGGTGCAACGCCTGCGGTAAAAATTTCATTCCTGAATAGTTGACCATCCTCGCGGGAGTGGTGCGGCCATGGCGTTGGAACCGCCGCTGATTTGCGCAGTCGATGAGGGGTGATGGCGTTGGCACTTCCGCGCGGAGGTCGATAAAGCCACCGCGAACATACGGTTGCAACAGCACCAAATTTTAAGGACAAGCGATGGAAGACAGCATGCAGGAATCGCAGCAGGGTCTGCCACCGAGCTTGCGTGGCAGCAATCGCGCCGAGCCGCGGGTTGTACGCAGCGGTCGACGCAGCGCCAACGATGGCGGTGGCAACGGAACGCAGCCGGAACGTCTTGCGTCGAGCGTCGCCGACAGCCTGAAAAATATCGATGAGAAGCGTCTGGCACAGGCGCTCGGCTGGTTCCGCGTGGCGCTCGGCGTTGCGGAAGTGATGGCCCCGCGGCAACTCGGCAAGGCCATCGGCTTCGATCGCCATCCGGGCTTCATGCGCGCCGTGGGCTTGCGCGAGATCGCGAGCGGCATCGGCATCATCACCCAACCGCAACAACCCGAGCGGCTCTGGTCCCGCGTCGCCGGTGACGCGGTGGACCTCGCACTCCTTGGCGTGGCGATAAATTCCGGACGAAGCCACCGCGGGCGGCTGGTGGCGGCGACGGCCGCCGTTGCGGGCGTTGCGGCACTCGATATTTATTGCAACCGGCAATTGAGCCGCCACGGTGCGAGTGGCAGCGACAGCGGATCGCAGCAACCGCTGCGTGAGAGGGTCACCGTCACCGCGTCGCCCGAAGAGTGTTATAGGCTGTGGCGAAATGTCGAGAGCTTCCCACGGTTCATGCGCTATGTGGAATCGGTGCAGGAGACGGGCGGCGGGCAATCGCATTGGCGAGTCAAGGCGCCCGGCGGCACGACCGTCGAATGGGATTCGAAGATCACGGCGGACGAAACCAACCGGATGCTGGCCTGGGAATCGTTGCCAGGTGCTGCCATCGACAATCGTGGCTGCGTGCGTTTCGAGCCAGCCCCTGGCGGCCGCGGCACGATCGTCAGTGTCGAGATGAGCTATGCGCCTCCGGCCGGCAGGACGGGTACGATCGCTGCCAAGCTGACCGGCGAAGAACCGCAACAGCGGGTACACGACGACCTGCGCCGGTTCAAGCAATTGATCGAGACCGGAGAAATTCCCACGACCGAAGGCCAGCCGGCCGGGCGCCGCGGCGCCGTCTTGAGCCTGCTCTGGAAGCGACGCGTCGAATGAAAGCGACGTGCTGGTACGGCGCGTGCGACGTGCGCGTGGAAACGGTGCCCGACCCGAAGATCCTCAATCCGCGCGACGCGATCGTGAAGATCTCGTCGACGGCGATATGCGGGTCCGATCTGCACCTCTACAACGGGCATATCCCGAGCATGGCCGCTGGCGACATCCTCGGTCACGAATTCATGGGCCAGATCGTCGAAGTCGGCTCTGCTGTGAAGAACCTGAAGGTGGGGGACCGGGTGGTCGTACCCTTTCCCATCGCCTGCGGCAATTGTTACTTTTGCAAGGAAGAGTTGTATTCGTTGTGCGAAAACTCGAATCCAAATGCGTGGATGGCGGAAAAGCTGTGGGGCCACTCACCCTGCGGGATTTTCGGTTATTCGCACCTGACCGGAGGCTATGCGGGTGGACAAGCGGAATACGCGCGCGTGCCCTTCGCCGACGTCGGCCCTCTCAAGATCGAGAACGCGCTTACCGACGAGCAGGTCCTCTTCCTCTCCGACATTCTCCCCACCGGATGGATGGCCGCCGAGAACTGCAATATCAAGGCCGGAGACACCGTTGCGGTCTGGGGCTGCGGTCCGGTCGGGCAATTTGCCATCAAGAGCGCGTTCCTGCTGGGCGCCGAGCGGGTGATTGCCATCGATCGTTTCCCGGAGCGGTTGCGAATGGCGCGCGATCAGGGCGGTGCAGAGGTCATGAACTACGAACAAGTGAATGTGCTCGATGCGCTGAAGGATATGACGGGAGGGCGCGGTCCGGACGCGTGCATCGACGCAGTGGCCATGGAGGCGCATTCGCACGGCGTGATGGGCGCCTATGACAAGGTGAAGCAGTTGACGCGGCTCGAATCCGACCGGCCGGCGGCGCTCCGCCAAGCCATCATGGCGTGCCGCAATGGCGGGATCGTGTCGATACCCGGCGTCTACGGTGGCTTCGTGGACAAGTTTCCGCTCGGCTCGCTCATGAACCGCTCACTCACGATCAAGACCGGCCAGACCCACGTGCATCGGTATATGCGTCCGTTGCTCGAGCGCATCGAGCGCGGGGAAATCGATCCCGGTTTCGTGATCACCCATCGCATGCGCCTCGACGACGCCCCGCAAGGGTACGCCATGTTGCGGAACAAGGAACACGATTGCATCAAGGTGGTCCTGAAGCCCTAGCAGTTTGTTGAAATTCTCACGCTTTCGTTGCACGTTGACGCGGAGATAGCGTAGAAGATAAAAGTACTGGAGATGCTGGGGAACGGGGATGCGTGGAGCCGATGTGTTGCAAGAAAGCATGTTCTCGGTGAAGCGGCTGAACGACTACTTGCCGGCGGCGCATCCGATGCGGCCGATTCGCAACCGTGTGAACGCCGCGCTCAAAGCCACGATTCCCCAGTCACTGCTGCTGCGCGCGGACGAAGTGATCCAGTGATGGACCGACGGAGCTTCATTAGTACGGTCGCGGGCGAACTTCTCGCCGCGCCTCTCGCCGCCGAGGCGCAGCAGACGGGGAAGGTTTGGCGTATCGGCTACCTGGCAGGCGGCGCTCGTACATCGGATGGCGCTCCACCCGCCGCGCTACGGCAGGCTCTCCAGGAGCTCGGGTACGTGGACGGGCGGAACGTCATCTACGCGAGCCGGTGGGCTGAAGCCAAGAGCGATCGACTGCCTGCGCTGGCCGCTGAGCTGGTCGGACTGAAGGTCGATCTCATCGTGACGTTCGGGGGGAAAGCGTCTGAGGCCGGAAAGGCAGCGACCTCGATCATTCCGATCGTGTTCGCCGGTGCCGGCGACCCGGTGGGCATCGGGTTGGTCGCAAGCCTCTCCCGGCCGGGGGGAAACGTCACCGGGATTAGCGATCAGGCCATCGAGTTGAGCGCAAAGCGCCTCCAGCTGCTCAAGGAAGTGGTACCGAGTGCTGAGCATGTGGCGGTACTCTGGAACGCAGATGATCGGGGGATGACGCTGCGCTACGGAGAGATCGAGCGAGCTGCGCGCGTCCTGCGCGTAACGGTTCAGCCGCTCGGCGTGCGCGAACCCGAGGATTTCGAGCTCGCCTTTTCCGCGATGACCCGGGAGCGTCCCGACGCACTCCTGCTCGTCACGGACGCGCTCACTGTCCTCAACCGAAAGCGGATCCTTGACTTTGCAGGAGCACACAGCATCCCTGCCATGTACGAATCTGGGTTCCTGGTCCGGGACGGAGGCTTGATGTCATACGGACCGAACTTCGATGACAACTTTCGGCGGGCGGCGGTCTACGTCGACAGGATTCTCAAGCTCTCCAAGCCCAGCGACCTGCCAGTAGAGCAACCTACAAGATATTACTTGCTCGTCAACCTCAAGACCGCCAAAGCGCTCGGGCTCACCGTCCCGCAGTCGCTGCTGCTGCGCGCGGACGAGGTGATTCGGTGATGGCTCGGCGGACGTTCATCAGTGGTGGTAATGGCGCACCTCGTACCTCCAGAAATACTTGTTCGCATCAGTAACAAAGACAAAAATATCTGAGCTTTTCAACGGACTGCCAGTGACTTGATGCCTTGGCGCGCCGGTGCTGATCACCAGGGCGATGGGAACGCTGGAACAGCCCTTCGCGCGCATGTGCGAACTGCGCATGCATGGCCAAAAACTTTTTCCTCGGCTCAGCGCGCTTGCCGGCGAGCGCTTCGCGAGCGCTTTTGCGCTCTCATGGCGATAAGGTGTGGCTCGCGTTTAACCGCCACGCGTGGCAGGGCAGCCACCACCACGCGTGTCCACCGCGAGCGCTCGCCTGCACGCGTTGTGCGTGGGTCGTCGGCCAACGCCACGCTGATTGCTAGGGTCCAATACCGCCGGGTGACCGAATCGGCGCGCGTTGCGGTGCAAAGCGTGCTCAACTGGCCGAAAAGCGGCCCGATGTCATCGCAATGCACAACGCCCATGTGGCGGTCCAGAAAGGCCTTTATCGCATCGTCGCATTGCTTGGCGCTTGTGCTCGGAGTGAGAGGCTTGTACGGCATGATCGCTCCCCCATTGGGTCCACCGTTAAGGCCTGCATTCATTCGATAGCACCGATGCATGACACGCTTTTTTTGCGCACTGCACCATGAATTTGTTCGGCCTCGGGAGGTAATTGTAGGCTTGCGTTGAAGCGTTGGCGAGAGCGAGTTGCGCATCCGATCAACTAATTAGCACACGCGATGCCATAAGCTTATGACTGATGAACTACCGGACCGTTCACCGCGAGCGCTTCAATCGTTGCATTGACGCTGCCATCGCCGATGCACAATGCAATCACTGCTACGCAACGCCGCAACGCAAGAGACCGTGCGTATCCGAAATAGGCAGATGCGAACCTTCACGGTGCCGGAGCCGCCCCGGCGCGATCCCGCTGCTCGCCAGCCGGGGTCAGCGCAAACGCCTCGGCGATGAGCTCGTACGAGCGGCGGCGAGCCACTGGATCAAAGGTCCACGTAACCACCACGAGCTCCTCGAGTGCGAGCCGTTGCGCGAGCTCGGTGAGCCGTGCGGCCACCTGGCCGGCCGTGCCAACGATCGCCTTGCGCCGTATCGCGTCGATCCGCATGCGGTCCTCCTCCGTATACGGGTGCGCTGCCGCTTCTTCGGGCGCGATCAGCGGCATGCGCAATCCTTTTTCAAATCCGACGCGCCAATGCTCGCGTGTCATCAGCAGGCGCCGCGCCTCGGCCTCGGTGTCCGCCGCGAGCGCCCAGACGCAAATCGTGGCGTGGGGGCGTGGGCAGCGCGGGCTCGGACGATAGTTGGCACGATACAGATGCAGCGCTTCTT
This sequence comes from Betaproteobacteria bacterium, assembly GCA_025355395.1. Lineage (GTDB taxonomy): Bacteria > Pseudomonadota > Gammaproteobacteria > Burkholderiales > Casimicrobiaceae > CAIWHR01. Next base: position 1,179 of record JANXZT010000107.1, on the reverse strand, counting down.
CGACCCCGCGCCCCTCGCTGAAAAAATAGGCGAATGCGTACGGCAACCCGAAGTGCGCCGCCAGCCTGGCGCCGTAATCGGAGCTCCCCAGTATCCACAGTTGCGGTAGCGTGGGGCCGGCGGGATGCGCTACGACCGATCGAAACGGATGTCCCTCCGGCAGGCCGCTGCCGGATAGCCAGCTTTGCAGGTCGAGAACCTGTTGCGGAAAACGCTCCGCCGCGCTGGCGGCGTCGGGGTTGAGTGCGAACGCCGTCATGCGATCGGACCCGGGTGCGCGGCCCACACCAAGATCGATCCGGCCTGGCGCAATCGCCTCGAGCACCCGGAATTGCTCGGCAACCTTCAATGCCGAATAATGCGGCAGCATGACCCCGGCGCTCCCCACCCGGATGCGCGGCGTGGTGGCCGCGATCGCCGCCATCAGCACTTCAGGCGCGGTGCCGACGATGCTTTCGCTGTTGTGATGCTCGGACACCCAATACCGGTGATAGCCCAAGGCATCACAGTGGCGCGCGAGCGCCAGCGACTCGGCAATCGCGTCCGCTTCGGGACGGCCCTTGGCCGCCGTCGACTGATCGAGCACCGAAAGTTTCACGCGCGCACACCGGTCAGCATCGACATCATTCGACGCGCGCTTCCATCGTGATGGTGGCATTGAGCACCCGCGAGACGGGGCAGCCTTCTTTCGCCTTGTTGGCGGCTGCCCGGACGGCATCGGCACTGGCGCCGGGGACTTTCACGGCAACGTCGAGATGCACCGCGGTGATGGTGAATCCGTCGTCGGTCTTGTCCATCATCACCGTTGCCTTGGTATCGATGCGCTCCGCGGTCATGCCGGCAGCACCGAGTTGTCCCGAGAGCGCCATGGAAAAACATCCGGCATGCGCCGCCGCGATCAGTTCTTCGGGGTTGGTGCCGCGCTCTTCGGCAAAGCGCGTACCGAACGAATACGGGGTATCGGCAAGCACGCCGCTTTGGCTGGAGATGAGACCCTTACCTTCCTTCAGTGTGCCGTTCCATACTGCCGAGGCTGTTCTTTTCATTCTGGAATCTCCTTTTTGACGCCGGTGCCCCGCCGCGGTCCCCCCAAATGGGGTGGCGGCGCAGCGACCGGGCCGACCATGATTCAATTGTAATCCCACCTGATAGATAATGGCATCAATTGATCCGTTTTCC